>NZ_JAYGIC010000077.1:0-7559 GCF_034931105.1 Synechococcus sp. CCY9201
GAGGCCCTGCTGGCCGCCCTGGCCCTGGCCCTGGCGGTGCTGCCCAACGAGATTCCCGTGGTGCTGGCCCTGTTCCTGGCCCTCGGCGCCCTGCGCCTGGCCCGGATCGGCGTGCTGGCCCGCTGGCCGGCGGCGGTGGAGAGCCTCGGCAGCGCCACCGTGCTCGCCGTCGACAAGACCGGCACCCTCACCGAGAACCGCATGGGGGTGCAGCAGCTGCTCACCTGGCCGGAGCTGGAGGGCTGGCAGGCGGGAGACCCCCTGGAGGAGCCCTTTCACGCCTTGGTGGAACTGGCGGTGCTGGCCAGCCGCGGTGACCCGGTGGATGCGATGGAGCTGGCGATCCAACGCCTCGCCGCCGATCAGCTCAGCGGCACCGAACACCTGCATCCCGACTGGCCCCTGGAGCGCGACTACCCCCTGCAGAGCGATCTGCTGGTGTTCTCCCGCCTCTGGCACAACAACGAGGGCGGTTTGCAACTGGCCGCCAAGGGGGCGCCCGAGGCGATCGCGGATCTGTGTCACCTCGATGCCAGGCAGACCATGGCCCTGCTGGCCGCCGCCGATGGGCTCGCCGCCAGGGGGCTGCGGGTGCTGGCGGTGGCGCGCGGGCTGGATGGCGTGCCGGTGCACGAAGGTCAGCCGTTCGCGAGCGGCGGCGCCCTGCCCGAACACGTTCACGGCTACCTGTTCGAGCCGGTGGGCTTTCTGGCCCTGGCCGATCCGCTGCGCCCGGATGTGCCGGTGGCCATCGCCACGGCGCGGGGTGCGGGCGTTCGCGTGGTGATGATCACCGGAGACAGCCCGGTGACGGCCCGCTCGATTGCCGATCAGGCGGGCTTGCCGCCCGGTCGAGTGCTCTCCGGCCCGGAGCTGGACGCCCTGACGCCCCAGGACCTCGCCGCCTCGATTGGAGAGGTGTCCGTGTTCGCCCGGGTGATGCCACAGCAGAAACTGCAGCTGGTGCGCGCCCTGCAGGCCGCTGGTGAGGTGGTGGCGATGACCGGCGATGGCGTCAATGACGCCCCGGCCCTCAAGGCCGCCGACATCGGCGTGGCCATGGGCAAGCGCGGCACCGCCGTGGCCCGGGAATCCGCCGATCTGGTGCTGCTCAATGACACCTTCAGCGATCTGGTGGCGGCCCTCGAACTGGGCCGGCGGGTCGATGCCAACCTGCACCGGGCGCTGGGATACACCCTCGCCATTCACCTGCCGATCGCGGCGCTCGGCCTGGTGCCCCTGCTGCTGCCTAGTCAGGCCCTGATCCTGCTGCCGGTACACATCGCCCTGCTGCATCTGGTGATCGATCCGGCCTGCACGGTGGTGTTCGAGGCCCTGCCCGCCACCCCGGGCCTGATGCGACAGCCCCCCCGCCCGCCGCAGGCGCCCCTGTTCGGCCCCGACACCTGGCGCCATTCGCTCAGCCAGGGCGCCGTGGTGATGGTGGCCGCCCTGGTGCTGGTCTTCTGGCCTGAGGCCGACGCCGCCACCCACCGCAGCCTGGTGTTCTCGCTGCTGCTGCTCGCCGGTGGAGGCCTGGTGTGGCTGAACGGAGATCCCCATAGCCGCATCACGGCCGCAGGCGCCGGCATCGGCCTGGGGCTGTGGCTGCTGCTGCTGGCCATTCCCGGATTACAGCAAGGACTCAGCCTGGCGCCGATGCAGCCAGCCGAGATCCTCACCGTGATGATCACCACGGCGGTCGCCCTGCTGCTGGCAGGGCTGCTCAACCGCCAACTCTCCTGACCCCCCATGTCCTCCCAGCACGAGAGCCCCAGCCACACCCGGCCGTGGAGATCCAGCGCCAGCCCCACCCCCGCCAGCACCAGCACCGCGCCGGATCCGGCAGTGCCTTTCGCTGGAGCGTGATCCTCAACTGCGGCCTCTCGGCCCTGCAGCTCGCGATCGGCGTCGGCTTCGGGTCGCTGGCGTTGATCGGTGATGCCGTGCACAACCTTGGCGATGTGGCCGGCCTGCTGCTGGGCTGGGGCGCCGAGCGGCTGAGCACGCGAGCTCCGAACGACCAGTTCACCTACGGCTATGGCCGCTCCACCCAGCTGGCCTCCCTGGCCAATGCGGGGCTGATCCTGATGGCCGCCACCGTGGTGCTGGTGGAGGGGATCAAACGGCTGAATACCCCGGTCGAGGTGCTCAGCACTCCCGTGGCCTGGGCGGCGGCGCTGGGCATCGCCGTCAACCTCTTCTGCGCCCGGCTGTTCGGCGACGACGGCAGCCACGACCTCAACCGCCGGGCGGCAGTGATTCATCTGCTTGGCGATGCCGCCGTGTCGGCAGCCGTGCTCGTGAGCGCCATCGTGGTCGGACTGACCGGCTGGAACTGGCTCGATGCCGCCACCGGCATTGGGGTCGGCCTGGCGGTGGCCTGGACGGGCTGGTCCCTGCTGGGCGCGTCGATGAGGGTCGCCCTTGATGCGGTGCCTGCCGGGATTGAGCCGGCGGCGGTGAATCAGGCGTTACACAGCCTGCCCGGCGTGGTGGATGTGCACCACCTGCACATCTGGAGCATGAGCACCTCCCAGAACGCCCTGACCGCCCATGTGGTGCGTCGAACCGGGGAGATCGACGACCTGAAACTGCTGCATCAGGCCAAGGAACGACTCGCCCAGCTCGGCATTGCCCACAGCACCCTTCAACTGGAGCCGGCGGACCCAGCTGATCCTTGAGAGGATGGGAAGTGACTCAGCCCACCAGCTCCACCATCCGGTGCAGCCCTTCGATGCCCTGCCAACCCAGATAGAGGCCCAGCAGCAGCGCGAACACCCCGACCAGCCATTCGGCCCGGTGCACCAGCCAATCGTTCAGCGAAGAGAGGGGCTCTCGCAAGCGGTTGCCGCTGACCAACCAAGCCAGGGGTGGCAACAGCAACAGGGACGTGGTCATGGTCACGAAGACGGAGCCCACCTCCAGATCGCCGCGCAGATCGGAGTGGTTGGCCAACAGCATGCCGCCCTCCTTGACAGAGAAGACCACCGCTCCAGTCGGCGGCACACATCACTGTGACAACGATGAACGGCGAGATGCAGCATTGAACGCCAGAGAAAGTACACGAGGATTTCACCTTCTTTGACGACAATTCAGGAGCTTCCACTTTTTCTTCACCAACACCTCAACCCACGAGAATCGCAACATCGCAACAGCATCGACAGCCAATATCTCGGACACCACGGATCACCAGATCAGGGACCAGAGAAAAATCTGAATCCAGATAAGACCGAGAGCCGATAACCCAATCCCATCAATCACGTCGTCGTGCCAATCGGGAAGCTGGCTCACCCCCCGCGATGAAGAACTCCCCTGAACCGCTGACACCCCATCAGCTTCCACCCCAAAATGGGGAAAATTCGCCGCCAGACACCCTGCGTCAACCACCCACAACGCAGACGGGACCCAGCATCAAGACCAGGATTTTGTTTCAGTGCCACGCGACTGGCGGCCCTGCCCTGCTCATCGTCATCAACCAATCCGACCATGACTCCCCCCTTCCGAGACCTTGACCGGCCTGGGCGAAGGCTGTGCGGTGAGCCCTGGCCCGAAGTGAGACGCCAGGGGCCCCGCTTGTACCGCGTCATGGATCAGGAGGGCAATGTGACGATGCTCGAAGCCACCTCCCTGGGAACGGCGATGATGATCGCGGAGGAACGGCTGGGCATTCACGCCGACCTGCTGCATATTTCGCCCGTTTCCGGTGGTCCGGAAATCATGTGAACGGCCACGGGCTGATCGCTTCGTTCTCAGCGCGGCCAGTCGCGCAGGGTCAGGCCCAGTGCATCTCCATCGCCACGGCACCCTCCAGGCTCTTCTTCACCGGGCAGGCCTCCGCCGCGCGGCGCAGCACCGCCCGGGCGGAATCCTCCAGCTCCGTCGGCAGGTTGATCCACACCTCCAGCTTCTCGATCCTCCGCGCTCCCGTGGTGGTCATGCTCTTCTCCACCCGGGCGGTGGCGCCCTCGAGAGGCCAGCCATGCCGCTCGGCTGTGATCCCCATGATCGTGAGGATGCAGGTGGCGAGCGCGGTGGCCACCAGATCGGTGGGGGAGAAGCACTCCCCCCTCCCCTGGTTGTCGGTGGGGGCATCGGTGGCCAACTCCATGGTGCTGGGTTCATGCAGGGCCTGGCAGCGCAGGCCGCCCTCGTAACGGCAGGCGATCGAAGTCATCGGATCAGAGTCGGTAGGGTCGCAGTCTGCGGTGAATTCCTCCGATGCAGGGCACCCTGTCCACGACCATCCTCCTGGGGGTCCTGAGCGAGCCTGAGCAGGGGTCGGCCGTGGTCGCGCTCTCCAGGGCCATCCAGCTGTCGGTGGCGCCGGTGTTTCTGCTCACCGGCATCAGTGGCCTGCTCAACACCTTCACCGGCCGGCTGGCTCGGATCATCGACAGGACCCGGGTGATGCAGGAGACCCTGGAACGGGGCGGCGGCCAGCAGGCGGACACCCTGACCAAGGCCCTGAAGGTGCAGCACCGCCGCACCTTCCTGATCAACCGCGCCATTCTCTGCAGCAGCATCAGCGCCTTGCTGGTGGCGGGAGTGGTGGCCGTGCTGTTCATCAGCACCGTGGCCGCCCTCGACCTGGCGGCGATCGTGGTGCCCGCCTTCGTGTTGGCGATGCTGGCGCTGATCGTGGCCCTGCTGCTGTTCCTGGTGGAGGTGCAGCTGGCAATCGGCCAAAACCCCCGCCGCTATTACTGAAACTGCCAGATCAGCCCAGGGACCATCCCTCAGGCCACCGTGAGGCGATCACGCCCCTGCTCCTTGGACAGATAGAGCGCCCCATCGGCCATGGCGAGGGCTGCATCGAACGGGAGAGGTTGATCTGGATCGGCCACGAACAACCCAGCGCTGATGGTCACACCCCCGTCCGGGGCCAACCCCTGGAGATCCAGAACCTTGACCTGGCTGCGGATCCGTTCACCGATCCCCAGAGCCATGGCCGGATCAATCTGGGGGAGCACCACCAGAAACTCCTCTCCACCGAGGCGATACACAGCATCTCCCTCTCGCACGGCCTTGGTCATGACAGCAGCCACCTTCTTCAGCACCTGATCACCGGCCGCATGGCCGAAGCTGTCGTTGATCCGCTTGAAGAAATCGATGTCGAACGACAGGAGGGCGTAGGCACCGCTGGGCTGGTCATCTTCAAGGGCCCGTCGATTGGTCAGGCCCGTGAGCGGATCGGTTGTGGCCTGTTGCCTGAGCTCAAGCATGCGCAGATAATCCTGATGCTCCTCCACCACACCATCAATCCACGACTGAAGAGATGGAGTGATGTCCTTCAGCATCCTCAGAACATCCTCATCCACAGGGATCTGGTCGTCGATCAGCAGCGACAGCTTCGTCGGAGGTTGGGTGCTGAGCTCCACCTGCTCCCAGTTCGGCGGCGGCCCTTCCAGCCGCGGTTCCGGTGGTGTGCCACTCCAGCTGGTCCACCCCTGATCAGGCAGGTCAATCGAGAGCACGCAATCGCGGACTCCGCGGATGCGCTGCAGCACCAGCTTGAGGGTGACCAGCATCTGGGTAGGGGCGGCCTGGGACAGGAGCACCTGAAACAGGCGGCTACGGGCCTCGGCAATGCGCAATAAGCGCTTCAGATCGATATCGGCATCCGCCAGGGCGAAGATGCCGCACTCCAGAGCCTTGAGCCGGCTGAAGGCCTCCTCCACCAGCGGGCCAGGCACGACATGGCCGTGCTGGGGGGCGATCATGGCGATCTGGGGCCAGCGCTGCTGGACCCGGGTCAACCCAGCCGACAGCAGCTCCGTGCTGGGCATGTAGTGCTGATGAAAGGGCTTGGCACTGGCGATCAGAACATCAAGGTCCCGGCAGATCAGATTGGCGGCATCGGGGACAAAGCCGCCGAACAGATCGGAGGAGAACAGAATCCTGGAGGCCGTGTCATACGACACCATCGCTCCAGGAAAGTGCAGATAGGGCGTGAGCTGAAACTCAAGAGCTCGATCCCCTTCCAGAGGCAGACGCCAATTCTGTTCCTCCACAAGATAATAATCAAAACGGTGGCCGTAATGGCGCAGAAGCGCCATCGCCCGCCATTCGGTGACCACCTGAATATCCGGCCGGCTGAGGCGCTCGGACAACATCGGCAGGGCCGCCGCGATATCAGGATCGCAGTGGTGACAGACCAGATAACGAATCGCACTCAGGTCGTCGATCCGGGCCACCTTGGCCAGGGTGGTCTCGATCGTGAGCGGCGAGCCCGGGTCAATCAGAACCCCATTGTTGCCATTGCGCAGGTAATAAGCATGGCACTGGAAGCGGTCGTCCGGCAGGCGACGCCCGACCCACCACACATCGGGAGCCAGTTCGATCGGGGCATCGGAGCAATCAGCAGGCTCGTTGCTCCCATGAAAAGGAAGCACTGAAGTCTCCCGTCGATCCAACTGTGACGGCTCGAAGTCGATGATCACAATCAGATCGGTAGAGGCAACAAGAGGATGAAAGAACGTTAGTGCAGATCAGGCATAACAGCTGCCGAACCCTGGCCAGCGGCAGCCGCGAGTTGGCGGCAGCACTGAGCAAAGGCAGCAGCAGGATCCTCGGCGGCCGTGATCGGTCGGCCGATCACCAGCTGGCTGGAACCGGCCGCAATCGCTTCTGCCGGACTCCAGACCCGCTGCTGGTCCCCCGCCGCGGCTCCCGCCGGCCGGATCCCCGGGGTGACCAGAGCGAAAGGTACCGGGTAGCGCCGCCGCAAAGCCTCCACTTCCAGCGGAGAGCAGACACAGCCGCCGAGACCGGCCGCGACGGCCAGTTCAGCGAGGCGGGGCACGTAGGTGGTCAGGGGCTCCTCGATCGCCAGCTCAGCAGCGAAGCGAGCGGCATCCCAGCTGGTCAGTACCGTGACCGCCAGCAGGGTGGGTTGGGGCAGACCCGCCTGCTCGGCAGCCAGGGTGGCGCCGGCCTGGGCGGCGGCCAGGGCATCGCCGCCGGCGCAGGCATGCACGGTGATCAGCTCGGCGCCGAGGCGAGCAGCGCTGCGGCAGGCGCCTGCCATGGTGGCGGGGATGTCGTGGAACTTGAGATCGAGAAACACCCGCAGCCCCCGATCACGCAGCTCGGCGATCACCGCAGGGCCGGCGGAAGTGAACAGCTCCAGCCCCACCTTCACCCAGCGCAGCTCCGGAATCCTCTCCGCGAAGCTGAGGGCCTGGGTGCCATCCATGCCGTCGAGGGCCACGATCAGCTGATCGGCAGCAACCTGATCGGCCGGCGAGGGAACAGGAGAGGTCATCCGGCCACCAGACGGCGGAAGGTCTTCTTGCCCAGCTGCAGCACCTTGCCATCCAGCACGGCTGTATCAGCGAACTCCTGGTTGGGATCGGCCAGCTTCTGGCCGTCGAGCCGCACCCCACCGCCCTGAATGGCGCGGCGCGCCTCGCTGCTGCTGGCGCAGAGTCCCACCGCAGCAAGCAGATAGAAGGCCCTGGCCGGGAAGTTCACCGCCGCCAGCGACGCCTCCGGCACTTCGGCATCGGCTGCGCCACTGCCGGAGGCCCCGGCCACCAGGCGCGCGGCATCCGCCT
>NZ_JAYGIC010000078.1:0-5607 GCF_034931105.1 Synechococcus sp. CCY9201
GTGCCTTGGAGCGGATCCGGCCGCTGCTGGCCCGGGCCGATCTGCTCAAGCTGGCGGCAGAGGAAGCCGAGGGGCTGTTCGGGACCCGCGATCCGGCGGCGATCGCCGCGTCCTTGCCCCAGGCCCCGGCGGTGGTGGTCACCGATGGCGGCCCCCCGCTGCGCTGGCACTGCGCTGGCGTCTCCGGCAGCCTCGCCCCCTACGGGGTGGCGGTGGTGGACAGCACCGGGGCCGGTGACGCGTTCCTGGCGGGGCTGCTCCATGGCCTCTGCCTTCAGCCCGACCTGCTCGACAGCCCCTCGGCTGACACCCTCACGGCAGCGATGCGCTTTGCCAGCGCCTGTGGCGCGCTGGTGTGCGGCGGCGCCGGTGCGATCGACCCGCAGCCCTCAACCGAGGCGGTGCAGCGCTTTCTGGAGGCGTGGGCCTAAGGCGCGATCAGCCGGGCGATCCGCCCCTGCTCGGGATCGGCTGGATCAGCCAGTTCCAGGTGCAGCCGCCAGGCCTCGGCCGGCAGCTGGCTGAGCCGTTCCGGCCATTCCACCGCCAGCAGGGCCCCCAGGGAGCGGGCCTCCTCCTCCTCCTGGGCAAACAGTTCATCGGCCGCCGCCGGCGGCTCCAGCCGGTAGAGATCCAGATGCACCAGGGCCGTGGCACCGGCTTCCCCCTGGCCGGCGTAGTGCTGCGCAAGGGCGAAGCTGGGGCTGGTGATCGGCTCGCTGATGCCGAGCCCTTCGGCCAGGCCCTGCACCAGGGAGGTCTTGCCGGCCCCCAGCTCCCCCTGCAGCAGCAGGATCGGTGCGGGGGCAGCCAGCTGCCGGACCAGGGCGCGGCCGAGGGCACGGGTGGCGGCCAGATCACGCAGCAGAACCGGGTCGGGCATGGCAGGGGGCCTGGGCTCTCGAGAGCCTTGAGGACCCCTGTAGATTCGCGTCTTCGCGAGCCCGAAGCCTCGGCGTCTCCGCAGATATTTCCAACCCACGCCCTCCCAGCCGGGAGTGAGCTGTTTTCAGGAGAACAACCCATGGTGGCAACGCCCACGGCAGCTGTGCTGCAGTCCACGTCGACCTACGTGATCGCTGACATCGGCCTGGCCGATTTCGGTCGCAAGGAGATCGCGATCGCCGAAACCGAGATGCCGGGCCTGATGGCTCTGCGCGCCAGGTTCGGCGCCGAGCAGCCCCTGGCGGGTGCCCGCATCGCGGGATCCCTGCACATGACGATCCAGACGGCCGTTCTGATCGAAACCCTGGTGGCCCTTGGCGCCGAGGTGCGCTGGGCCAGCTGCAACATCTTCTCCACCCAGGATCACGCCGCCGCCGCCATTGCGGCCTCCGGTGTGCCGGTGTTCGCCTACAAGGGCGAAACCCTCGATGAGTACTGGGCCTTCACCCACCGCATCCTCGAGTGGGGCGATGGCGGCACCCCCAACATGATCCTCGATGACGGTGGTGACGCCACCGGTCTGGTGGTGCTCGGCACCAAGGCCGAACAGGATCCCTCTGTTCTCGATCACCCTTCCAACGAAGAGGAGACGGCCCTCTTCAACAGCATCCGCCAGAAGCTGGCCGCCCAGCCCGGCTTCTACTCCCGCATCTACGCCAACATCCAGGGCGTGACCGAGGAGACCACCACCGGTGTGGCCCGCCTCTACCAGATGCAGAAGAGCGGTGAGCTGCCCTTCCCGGCGATCAACGTCAACGATTCGGTCACCAAGAGCAAGTTCGACAACCTCTACGGCTGCCGCGAGTCGCTGGTGGATTCCATCAAGCGCGCCACCGATGTGATGGTGGCCGGCAAGGTGGCCCTGGTGCTCGGCTACGGCGATGTGGGCAAGGGTTCGGCCCAGTCGCTGCGGGGCCTCGGTGCCACGGTGATGATCGCCGAGATCGACCCGATCTGCGCCCTGCAGGCGGCGATGGAGGGCTACCGCGTCGTGCGGCTCAACGACGTGGTGCGCGATGTGGACATCTTCGTGACGGCCACCGGCAACTTCCAGGTGATCCGGCACGAGCACCTGATTCAGATGAAGGATCAGGCGATCGTGTGCAACATCGGCCATTTCGACAACGAGATCGATGTCGCCTCGCTGAAGCAGTACCCCTGGGACAACATCAAGCCCCAGGTGGATCACATCGTGCTGCCCAGCGGCAACAGGATCATCCTGCTGGCCGAGGGCCGTCTGGTGAATCTGGGCTGCGCCACCGGCCACCCCAGCTTCGTGATGAGTAACTCCTTCACCAACCAGGTGCTGGCCCAGATCGAGCTGTTCACCAAGGGTGAGCAGTACGGCAAGGAGGTCTATGTGCTGCCCAAGCACCTCGACGAGATGGTGGCTCGCCTCCACCTCGAGAAGATCGGCGCCAAGCTGAGTGAGCTCACCGCCGAGCAGGCGTCCTACATCAACGTGCCGGTTGAAGGTCCCTACAAGCTCGAGCACTACCGCTACTGAGCACTGGCCTGATGGCGGCCAGGGGGAGACGACGGTCTCCCCCGCCCCATCTCAGATCAGAAGGGCACTTCCTCCTCGCTGGGGGCGCCGCCGCCGTAGTTGCCGCCACCGCTGAAGGCACCGGCCTCGGCGTCGCGCTTGGAGCCGAGCAGCTCGAGCCGGTCGACCCGCACCACCGGCTTGCTGCGCTCTTCGCCGGTCGCCTTGTCGGTCCAGCGGTCGAGCTTGAAGCTGCCGATGATGCCGAGCAGGGATCCCTTGCGGACGTAATCGGCCGCCACCTGGGCCTGCTTACCCCAGATCTCGAGGTTGAACCAGTCGGGTTCATCGTCGCGGCTGCGGCGGTTCACCGCCAGGGTGAGGTTGGCGACGACGGTGCCGGATTCGAAGTAGCGCACTTCGGGATCGCGGCCTGCCCGGCCGACGAGGGTGATGGAATTGACGCTCATGGCGCTGCTCCTGCTGGATCGTGTTGGGTCAATGATGCGGCACCCCTCGGTCAGGCTCCGGGGGCCTCCGCTTCCGTTCAGTGCCACCCCCGTCTCATCGGACCATGGCGGGTTCCCGCTGGGGGCCGTCAAACGGCCCACCTATGATTTTTTGACGCCCCTGACCCCGCCCGTGTTTTTCCGACGTTTCCAGTTCTCCCGCGATATCGGCATCGATCTGGGAACGGCCAACACCCTCATGTACGTGTCCGGCAAGGGCATCGTGCTGCAGGAACCCTCCGTGGTGGCGCTTGATCTGGAGCGCAACGTGCCCCTGGCCGTGGGAAACGAAGCCAAGATGATGCTGGGTCGCACCCCTGGCAACATCCGTGCCGTCAGGCCCCTGCGGGATGGCGTGATTGCGGACTTCGACGCCGCCGAGCAGATGATCAAGACCTTCATCCAGAAGGGCAATGAAGGCCGCGGCATCGTGGCGCCCCGTCTGGTGATCGGCATCCCCAGTGGCGTCACCGGTGTGGAGCGCCGTGCCGTGCGCGAAGCCGGCCTGGCCGGTGCCCGGGAAGTGCACCTGATTGACGAGCCTGTGGCGGCCGCGATCGGTGCCGGCCTGCCGGTGACCGAGCCCGTCGGCACCATGATGGTGGACATCGGCGGTGGCACCACCGAAGTGGCGGTGCTGAGCCTCGGCGGCACGGTGCTGAGCGAGTCGGTGCGGGTGGCCGGCGATGAACTCAGCGATGCGATCGGCACCTACCTCAAGAAGGTGCACAACCTGGTGGTGGGCGAGCGCACCGCTGAAGACATCAAGATCCGGATCGGCTCCGCCTTCCCCGACGACGAGCACGACGAAACTTCCATGGATGTGCGGGGTCTGCACCTGCTCTCCGGCCTGCCTCGCACCATCAACGTGCGTGCCGGCGACATCCGCGAGGCCATGGCCGAGCCGCTCAACGTGATCGTCGAGGCGGTGAAGCGCACCCTGGAGCGCACACCCCCTGAGCTGGCCGCCGACATCGTCGATCGCGGCATCATGCTGGCCGGCGGTGGTGCCCTGGTGCGGGGCATCAGCGAGCTGATCAGCCACGAGACCGGCATCCTCACCCACGTGGCCGAGGAGCCCCTGCTGTGTGTGGTCAATGGCTGCGGCATGGTTCTGGAGGACTACAAACGGCTGGAGCGGGTGCTCGACACCCCTGACTTCGCCCGCGCCACGGTCTGATGCCGATGCCGGCCCTGCGCTGGCCCCGGCTTCCCTCGCTCCGCCTGATTCAGCAAGCCGCCCCCTGGTTGCTGCTGTTTCTGGCCCTCGGTGCGATCCGGTTCAGCAAGGGGGCCTTCCTCAACGATCTCTATGCCCTGCTCAGCCGCCCCTTCTGGCCCGGTACGGCCCAGGAGGAGTGGCTCCGTTCGGCTCAGCAACTGGATGACCAGGCGCGGCTGGGTCAGCTGGAGCAGGACAACAGGAGGCTGCGGGGCCTGCTGGATCTCCAGCGAAGCGCTGAGCAGCGCATCACCGCGCCGGTGATCTCCCGCGAAGCAGCGGGCTGGTGGCAGCAGCTGCTGCTGGGCCGCGGTTCCCTGGCGGGCCTCCAGGCCGGCGATGCGGTGCTGGCGCCCGGTGGGCTGATCGGCCGCATCACCCAGGTCACCCCCACCACTGCCAACGTCACCCTGCTCACCGATCCTCACAGCCACCTGGGCGTCTGGGTGGGCCGCACCCAGCGCCACGGGCTGCTCACCGGGGTCGGCACCAGCCGCCCGGTGCTGCGCTTCCTCGAGAAGGACCCTCAGGTGCGCCCCGGCGATGTCGTGGTGTCGTCCCCCGCCAGCACCCTGGTGCCGCCCAACCTCACGGTGGGGGTGATCCAGTCGGTCGACGACAAGGCGGTGCCTGCCCCTGAGGCGGTGGTGCAGCTCAGCGCCCCGGTGGATGCGGTGGACTGGGTGCAGGTGCTGACCCGCTCGCCCTGATGGCCCGTCTTCATCAACAGCGTTGGTGTGTGGCCACGGCTCTGCTGGTGCCCTGGCTCAGTCTCGCGTCGCCCAGCCTGGTGAAGGTCGCGGGCGTGTCCCCGAGCTGGGCCGTGCTCTGGCTGTTGCCCTGGGCCCTGGTGGACGGTCCGGTGTCCGGAGCGTTGGCGGGTCTGGGCCTGGCACTGCTGCTCGATGGACTTCACCCCGGCCCGCTCACCCAGATACCTGCCCTTGTGTTGCTGGGCTGGTGGTGGGGGCGGATCGGTCGCCGCGGCCGGCCGATCGAGCGCAGCTTCAATCTCGGCCTGCTGGCCCTGCTGGGCTGCCTGGCCCTGAATCTCACCCTCTGGCTTCAGCTCGCCCTGCTGGCCTGGCGTGGCGGCCGGACTTCCGGGTTGGCCGGAGACTCTGCCCCCACCCAGGTCGCCGCCGGGGTGGAGGCTGGCGCCGACCTCGGGGTCGATCCCCGTCTGTTCGCCACCCCGGGCTGGCATCTGAGCGACCTGCTGGGGGCCGGGCTGCATACGCTGCTGAGCCAGACCCTGATCACCGCGTTGCTGGCCCCCATGCTGTGTTCGCTGTTGCTGCTGCTCTGGCGGCAGCAGTCCTCTTCCCTGAGGAGCTGAGTTGATCGAGATGCCCGCTGCACCCCGCCCCGAGCCGATGCCTCCATCGGCGCCGCGCCCAAGCCGGCGCTGGGGTCGGCGGGCGCTGCTGCGCCGCCTCAGCCTG
>NZ_JAYGIC010000079.1:0-4590 GCF_034931105.1 Synechococcus sp. CCY9201
CGGTGGCGCCCGTCAGCCGACCGGCGGCCCCGTCGCGCGCCACGCCCCGACCGGTGCCGGTGCGTCGTCCTCTCTCCGGGGGTGAGTGGTTCGCCCTGCTGTTGCTGGGGTGTGCCCTGGTGCTGAGTCTGGTGCTGGGCCTGGGGCTGGCCTGGGCCCGGGGGGTGGAGATGATCCAGCGCCCCAGCTGGTGGGTGGAGGCGGCCCCACTCCCACCGGTCAAAGCAGCCACAGCGCAGCCTGGCGAGCGACCTGCGTCGCAGACTGAGGGCACCGCCGCAGCCCTTCACGACGATGGCGAGCCCGATTCCTCCCGAGATCCCTCTCTACAAGCACCCCTTGCCCCGACTGGAGGAGTGGCTGCGCCAGCTGGGCGGGAGCCAGTCGCGGACGGATCCATCCCAGTGGGATCTGCACCAGCCCCGCTGGAGCGCCCAGATCGTGCTGGAAGTTGACGAACTCAAGGTGACCTGGCACCAGGAGGGTCAGCAGAGCGTGCGGCACTTCCCCTACGGACTGCCCCGCGCCGATGTGGAGGCGGCGATCCTGGCTGGGCCCTGAAGGGCACCCGCAGGCTCAGCCCTCGTCGAGCGCCGTGGCGATGGCGGCGTAGCACGCGTCCAGTTCCGCCGCCTCCATGCACAGGGGCGGCATCAGATACACCACGGAACCCAGGGGCCGCAGAAACACCCCGTGCTCCCGCACTCGCCGTGCCAGCTCCTTGCCGGCCGGATTGAAATAACTGGCCGGTTCGGCCCCCAGATCGAAGGCAGCGATGCCGCCCAGAAGTCGGGGCCGCTTCACCTGCTGATGGGCCGCCAGCCGTTCCAGATGGGGGCGGTGGCGTTCTTCGATTCCCCGGTAGCGATCGGGGTTCTCCTCCAGCAGATCGAGGCTGGCCAGGGCGGCGACGCAGCCGAGCGGATTGCCGGTGAAGCTGTGGCCATGGAAGAAGGTGAGCTCCGGCTGATTCCCCACGAATCCCTCGAACAGCCCTTCGCGGGCCATGGTCACCCCCATCGGCAGGAAGCCACCGGTGAGGCCCTTGGAGAGGGCCATCAGGTCGGGCTGGATGCCGGCCCGCTGGCTGGCGAACAGGGCCCCGCAGCGGCCGAAGCCGGTGAGCACCTCATCGGCGATCAACAGGGCGCCGGCCTGCCGCACTCGCTGTTCCACGGCTTGCAGGAAGGCCGGCCGCACCATCGCCATGCCGCTGGCCCCCTGCACCAGCGGCTCGAGAATCACGGCGGCGGTCGGGGTTTCCAGCAGGCTGTCGAGCTGCTGCAGGGCCTCCTGCTCGCGGGCCTCCACCGTGGCGTCAGCCCACCAGGTGGCGGGCCAGGGGGCGCGGGCTACGTGGAACAGCAACGGCTCGAACGCTGCTGAGAAGGCGGAGCGTTCCCCCACCGCCATGGCCCCGAAGGTGTCGCCGTGGTAGGCCCCGCTGAAGGCGATCAGCTGGGAGCGCTGCTCACCGCGGTTGTGCCACCACTGCCAGGCGATCTTGAGGGCCACCTCCACGGCGGTGGAGCCGTTGTCTGAGAAGAAGAGGCGGTCCAGCCCCGTGACGGCGCTGAGCCGTTCGGCCAGCCGTTCGGCCGGGGGGTGGCGGAAATTGGCGAAGATCACCTGCTCGAGGGTGACGGCCTGGGTGGCGATCGCCGCGGCGATGCGCGGTTCGGCGTGACCGTGCAGGGTCACCCACCAGCTGCTGATCGCGTCGATCAGGCGACGACCATCCTCCAGTTCCAGCCAGACGCCTTTGCCGGCAACCACCCGCAGCGGTGGCTCGGCCGTGGCCACCTGAGTGGTGGGATGCCAGAGATTGGGATGCCAGGAAGAGCCAGGAGAGGCCACCGGATCCAGACACTCAGGGAGTTGGGTTCCGTTCATCCGGATCGGCATGGTGCGGCTGTGCTGCCAGGAATTCAAAGCACAACCGAATGGTGGTCCTCCTCATTCCCTGATGTCATGGCTGACTGGGATCCTCGACCGCTGGATGCGGATGTCTGCCTGGAAGCGGGAGGGACCCGTGGGATCAGCGGCAGACTTCAGAACTTTTTTCTCCGCTGGTGCTCAGGGGTCCGCAACTGAACCAGCGGACAGTCCGCACTTCAATGTCGGTGAAGAGCACCAGGATGGCTCCGCAAAGAACGGCGACGGCACCGCTGATCAAGAGGTGTTTCTTGCCCATTGGGCCAGCTTACGGGGCAGCTCGGAACGCTGCCACTGTCGTTGCAGGCCGCTGGCCTCCAGGGGGTCGAGCGGCGGCAGCTCCGCCAGTACCGGCACACCCCCCAGTTCTTCGAGGGTGCGGGGGTTGTCGGGATGGAGGGGGCCGTTCAGCACCAGCCCCAGCACCGGGATCCGCCTGGCCCGCAGGGCTTCGAGCGAGAGCAGAGTGTGGTTGAGGGTGCCCAGGCCGCTGCGGGCCACCAGCAGCACCGGCAGCCCCCAGCGTTGAACCTGCTCGATCTGCAGCCAGTCGCGGCGCAGCGGCACCAGCAGACCACCGGCGGTTTCCACGACCAGGGCTCCCGCGCCGGCGGGCAACCTGAGCCGCTCGGGGTCGATCGTGAGGCCCTGTCGCTCGGCGGCCCAATGGGGTGAGACCGGTGCCTGCAGCCGGTAGGCCTCGGGCAGAAGCCGTTCCGGGGGCAGATGCAGCAGATCCTGCACCCGGCCCCGATCCCCCTCGCCGTCCAGGCCGCTCTGCACCGGTTTCCAGTAGCGGGCCCCCAGGCCCTGCACCACCAGGGCACTCACCACCGTCTTGCCCACGTCGGTGTCGGTGCCGCAGATCACCAGGCCACTGCGGTTCTCTTCGGCGTCGTAGTTCGCTGTTTCGCTGGCCGTGCCTGGGTCGGTGCTGGATGGGTCGTGGCGGTGGATGGCGGGCATCGTGTTGACGAAGACAGCGTCACTGCGTGCAGAACCGCAGCAGCACGCGTGATTCTGCTCAGCGCCCCCCGTCAGCTGCCCTCGTCAGCTGCCCCCGGCAGTGGGGCGAGAGCCGAGCAGCAGCAACACCTCCCAAGTGAGGCCGGGTTGCTTCCAGTGGCGCAGCAGCCGTCGCAGCTGCACCGGGGACAGTGGCGCGCTGCGGCTGGCTCCGGCGCCAAGGGTGCGCATCCGTCCCAGGGCCTCGCGCCCGTCGACGCACGGCCGCTGAAAGTGGAGCACCTGGGAGTGCCGCAGCACCAGTCCGCCACGCTCGGTCGCGGCGAACAGCTCCGCTGCGTTCGGCAGGATCAGGGCCGTGCAGGGCACGGCGGCGGCGGCGGCGGCGGCGCGCCATTGGGGAAAGCTGCCGCTGGTGGGCACCGCCAGGGCCAGCCAGCCGTCTGGCACGAGGCTGTGGCACCAGCTTTCCAGCTGCTCCGCCGGGTGCTCCAGCCACTGCAGCGCGAAGCTGGAGACCAGCAGGGCCGCCGGCTCTACCTCCGCTGGCAGCCCGCGCTCGAGATCCCAGCCCCGCTGCTCCTGGCCGTTGGCCAGTGGGTTGCGGGCCAGCAGTTCGGGGCAGAGATCGATCTGCTGCAGCCGGGGCGAGCCGTAAGACGAGGGCCATTGCTCCAGCAGGGCCCGGCTGAGCAGCCCGGTGCCGGCGCCGAGGTCTGCTCTGGGGCCTGGCGGCAGCGGCAGCTCGCGGCAGTGGTGTGCCAGCCGCCAAGCCACCGCGCGCTGCAGATGGGCCGCCTGGTCGTAGTCGCTGGCTCCACCGGCGAATCGCTGCCGCACCTGCGAGCCGAATCGCGTCGCCGCTGTCGTGCCGAAGGCCGCGGCATCCGTCATTCGGCAGACCCAGCCGGTACCGGCTCCGAGGCCGATGCACCGCTCCCCCCTGCCTGGCCCCACGGGCACTGCCTGGCCTCCAGCCAGCTGAACACCAACGGCTCCACGTTGGTCTGCAGCAGGCTGTGGCCGGCGCCGGGCAGTACCTCCACCGCGGCTGTGGGAAGGGCGTCGCACAGCAGGGTCCGGGCGGCGGGCACCACGATCCGATCGGCCTCCGCCTCCACGATCAGCACCTGGGCCGCAGCGGGAAATCCGGTCGGCAGGCCGTCGCAGTGTTCCAGTCGTTCCAGGTCATCGAGCAGGCGCCGGCAGCCTGCGGGGGTGATCGGGTCTCTTTCCGGTCCGGGGGGCAGCAGGGCTGCATCAGCAGGATCGGCCGCTTGCTGCAGAAAGGCCGCGAGCATGCTCTGAACGGCACGCTCGCTGCTCTCCTTGCCACTGGTCAGGTGGGCCTGCAGCGGCGCCGCCATACCGGCCAGCCCCCGCTGCAGCCGCCGGCGATCGCGGCCCTCCGGCACGAAGCACCCGAAACTGGCCAGCAGCACCACCAGATCGGCGGCTGCCAGCACGGTCGCCGGCACCAGGTGGGGGCCGAGGGAGTGGCCGATCAGCACGCGGGGCCTGGCCGCGGCCGCGCCGCTTGTGATCCAGGTGGGTTGCAGTGGCGGTAGGGAGCCGTAGCCCCGTTCGCCGCTCTGCCATTGCCAGCCCCGCTGCTCCGCCAGCTGCCGCCAGGGTTCCCAGGCCCGGCTGTCGCCGCCCCAGCCGTGCATGGCGATCACCTGGAGGGTC
>NZ_JAYGIC010000080.1:0-2495 GCF_034931105.1 Synechococcus sp. CCY9201
CTGAGCCAGGCGCGGCTGGCGGGGCGGCGGGCACAGACCAGCAGGCCGGAGGTGGAGCGGCCCAGGCGATGCACGGGGCGGGGCACCCCAGCGGGATCACCGCCATGGCGCCGCTCCAGCAGCCGCAGCAGGGTGTGCTCCGAGAAGCCACCGGCGGGCAGCACCGGCAGCCCGCTGGGCTTGTCGATCACGCAGAGGTCGCCGTCGTCGAACAGAACGTTCCACGACCCCGGCACGGCCTGCTCCTTCCAGGGGGGCCGATGCCAGTCCAGCCGATCCCCGGCTGCGAGAGGCCCATCGGCCCGGAGCTGGTGGCCGTTCCGCCACAGCTCACCGGCGGCGAGCCGCTGGCGCCACAGTGCCGCCCCCGAATGGGTGAAGCGGGACGCCAAGTAAGACAACACGCCTGCGGGGTTGGCCGTCGGTACCCCAGCCACTGAATCTGGGCTGGAGAGGGTGTCCAACTGGCGCAGATCAGCGGCCCTGATCCGCTCGCGATACACGTGACCCTGGTTGAGGCTCTCCGGCAGCCAGTCCGGAGGCGGAGCTTCCTCCAGCGGAGCTGCCTCGCCCGGAGGGGCCCCGGAGCTCACTCCACCAGGCCGTGCTCGAGGGCGTAGCGCACCAGCTCGGTGCGGCTGGAGGTGCCGGTCTTGGTGAACAGCCGGCTCACGTACTTCTCCACGTTGCGGATCGAGGTTTCCAGCCGCCGGGCGATCTCCTTGTTCATCAGCCCCTCCGCCACCAGCTGCAGCACGCTCGCCTCGCGGGGCGTGAATTCCAGCCGCACCGCCGCCGGCGGCTTCTTGCTGCCGCTGCTGGAGAGCAGGGAGCGGATCTCGGTGATCTGCTTGGCCATCTGGCCGATGTCCGCATCGGCAAAGCGGGCCGCCTCGGCCAGCAGCCGTTCCTGACGTCGCACTGCGTTGTGGACGCGGGCCACCAGCTCGTCGGGATCGAAGGGCTTGGGGATGTAGTCGTCGGCGCCGGCATTGAAGCCGGCGATGCGATCGGCGGTCATCCCCTTGGCGGTGAGGAAGATCACCGGGGTGCCCCCCAGGCGCTCATCGCCCCGCAGCCGCTGCAGCAGCCCGTAGCCATCGAGGCGGGGCATCATTACGTCGCTGATGATCACATCAGGCAGCAGCTCCTGGGCCAGGGTCCAGCCCTCCTCGCCGTCGTTGGCGGTGGTCACCACGAAGCCCTCGTCCTCGAGATAGGCCTTCACGGCGGTGCGCAGACCGGGTTCATCGTCCACAAGCAGCAGCCGGGCCGGTGCCTGCGGAGCCGGCTCGGCGGCCTCGGCTGAAGCGGCTCCGGCGGATCCGGCCGCTGCGGAGCTGGCACCAGCGGGGCTGGTTGCGGCCGCATGGGGATCGGCGGGCCGGGAGCCGGTGGGGTCGGGGGTCATGCGCTCAATCTATCGACGGCTTCCCGGCAGCACCTGGCGGCGCTCCTGCAGGTGGCCGGGATAGCCCAGCTGGCGGGCCACCGCCCCCAGGGTGGCCGGATCCTTGCCGGCCTGCTCCGGGAAGCAGGTGGCCCACCAGATCAGGTGATGGAGCCGGTTGCCGGGGGTGATCTGGCCGCCGGGGTTGAGCTCGAGCACGATCAGGTTGCGGCCGTCGCTGGTGATCCGCATCGGCGTGGCGGGGTTGCAGCGGATCGACTCGGTGCGCACCTTGATGTCGTCGGGAAGCTCCTCCCACACCTTGATCCGCCAGAGCCCGGGCTCGGCTGGATCGGCCGTGGCGCCATAGACGCCGGTGGCCTGTTTGCCGCCCCGCACCTGCCGTTCCTCCAGAAGAATCAGATCCTTGGGCCTCGCCTTCGAGGGGATCAGGTTCAGGCCCTGGGCCGAGGCTGGCGCAGCCAGAACCCAGCAGGCGAGCAGGCCCGCCATGGTCGTCAGCCCGCGAGTCAGAAGCCCACCGGCCAGCCTGGGTGTCGCGGTTGCCCGTGCAGTTGTCAGCATGAATCCATGCTGGCCTACCTCGACCACCACGCCACCACCCCCTGCGATCCGGCCGTGGTCGCCGCCATGGCGCCCTGGTGGAGTGAGGCTTTCGCCAACCCCGCCAGCCGCCTCTACCGGCCGGCCCTGCAGGCGGCCGCGGCGGTGGAGCAGGCCCGCGGCCGCATCGGCAGGGCCCTTGGCGTGGCCCCGGAAACGGTGTGTTTCACCAGCGGCGCCACCGAGGCCAACAACCTGGCCCTCAAGGGTGTGGTGGAAGCGGCGTCGGAGCGCGGTCTCTCCCGCCGGCGGATCGTGAGCCTGGTGAGCGAACACCGGGCGGTGCGGGATCCCCTCGCCCATCTGCAACGCCACGGTGTGCCGCTGACGCTGTTGCCGGTGCAGCCCGATGGGCTGCTCGATCTGAACCGGCTGGAGGAGGCCCTCACCCCGGACGTGCTGCTGCTCTCGGTGATGGCCGCCAACAACGAGATCGGCGTGCTGCAGCCCCTGGCGGCGATCGGCCGGCTCTGCCGCGATC
>NZ_JAYGIC010000081.1:0-1767 GCF_034931105.1 Synechococcus sp. CCY9201
GGGACTCCTGAAAAATCCAGATCCATTGCGCCGCAGCTGGTCTCAAGCATGAGAAACCGCTAAAGTAGCCGTGAATCAGGCAATCCGTGATTGCCTTTACTCCTGATCGCTCCATATGTACCGGAGGCACAATAACGGTCAGATCTCAATCAAGGAGTTCCACCTGCCATTTGGCGGCACACTTGATCCCGAGAATCGCTGGGTTCAACTGGAGGGGCTGATCCCATGGGATGAGCTGGAAGAAACCTATGCCCCTCAATTCAGCGCCACAATTGGCGCTCCAGCCAAATCAGTGAGAATGGCCTTTGGTGCTCTCTACATCAAACAGAAGTTAGGGCTCACCGACGAAGAGACAGTCCATCAGATCAGAGAGAACGCCTATATTCAGTTCTTTCTCGGCTTTGCGGGCTACACAGCCAAGGCACCGTTTGATGCCTCGATGATGGTGCACTTTCGCAAGCGTTTTTCTGACGAGGATCTGCGCCGTATCAACGAGCTGGTGGTGCAGCGCGGCAAAGAGATCCTTCTAGAAGCACTTGCTCAGGCAGCAGACGATGACGACCATGATGATCGTGATTCCAGTGGAGGAGGCGCTCAGCTAGAACTTGATGCGTTGATCAAGCCTGCTGACTGGCCAGAAGGAAAGAATTGGGGCACTCTCACGATTGATGCCAGTTGCACTCCAGCCGACATCACCTATCCCAGAGACCTCAAGCTCCTCAACGAGGCTCGCACAACGACCGAGCGAGTCATTGATGATCTGTGCAGTCAGTCATCGGGATTCAGGAGACATCGACCTCGCTACGACCGTGGCCTTGCTCGTGCTCATTTCCTGAGAGTGGCGAAGCAAAAACGACCACGTCGCCGCAAAGTGAAGGCTGCCATTAAACATCAGCTTGGCTATGTGCGGCAGAATCTCAAGGCCATTGATGCTCTGATCGGCTGCGGGGCAAGGCTTTCCGAGCTTAAGAGGCATTGGTGGCAGAAGTTGTTGGCCTGCAGCGAGTTGGAGCGGCAACAGGGCCTTCTGCTCGCCTCTCAGACCAACAGCATTCCAGACCGCCTAGTGAATCTTGTGCAGACCCATATCCGCCCAATGGTGCGAGGCAAAGCACGTGCTGCGGTGGAGTTTGGAGCCAAAATCAGTGTTTCGGTTCAAAACGGCTTTCCGTTCTTGCACCGCATAAGCTGGAACCCCTACAACGAAGGAGAAGACCTTATCGCTCAGGCGGAAAAATACAAGCTGGATACAGGATCTTACCCAGAGCGCATCTGCGCCGACCGGATTTATATCACGGCCAAGAATAGGCATTTCTGCACGAGGAACGGTATTCGCCTCTCCGGCAAGCGATTGGGTCGCCCGCCCAAGGATCCTGATGTCACCACTGCACACAAGCACCAGCTCCGATCTGATCAAGCTCGACGCAATGAAGTGGAAGGCGTCTTTGGCTCTGGAAAGCGCAAGTATTCCCTGGATCTGATCATGGCTCGTCTACCAGCTGGTGCCGAATCCTCCATCTCGATGGCCTTTGTCGTGATGTGCGCGGAAAAGGTCTTGAGGCTGCTGCGCCTCTTTTTTGTCCTTCTTTTTGGGTGGATCTACAGCTTTTTTATGGCCTGGTCAGCGATCAGAGCGCCTGAGGGCATCTGCAAGCCATGCTTTTGAGATCTGGCCGACTTGATGTCACCGCGCTTGCCAGCCTGATTAACGCGAAGCAAACGGACGAATCCGGCGCCGATGGGCCGAGAATCTTTTTCAGGAGTCCC
>NZ_JAYGIC010000082.1:0-148997 GCF_034931105.1 Synechococcus sp. CCY9201
GCGAGGCGGTCCTGGCTGGCCACCACCCCCCGCGGCGACCAGAGCGGATAGAAGCGCTGCCGTCGCTCCTGCAGATCGGCGGCGGCCGGCTGGGGCGGGCCCGGAACGGCAGCGGCGAGCCGAGTCGATTGTTCAAGGGCTGAGGCCGAGCCGATTGGCTGGCCCAGAAGGGCCAGGACGCCTGCCGCTGCCAGAACGCCAGTCGAAGGGCGAATGCCGCCTCGGAGCTGGGCTCGGCGGTTGCCCTCTCGGAGATGGTGATGGGGGGAGGGCCCGGGTGAGCGGTGCATCAGACGTCTCCCTGCTCCATGGCGCCAAAGCCGCCGCCGCCCGGAGTTTCCACCACCAGCCGATCGCCGGGCTCCACGGCAAGCTCAGCGCAACCGGCCACGGCCTCCAGGCTCCCATCGGCGCGCCGCAACCGATCGGTGCCGCACAGGCCCGGCTGTCCGCCCGCCAGGCCGAAGGGTGGCACCCGCCGCGAGCCGCTCAGCAGCGACACGGTCATCGGCTCCAGGAAGCGCAGGTCGCGCACCACCCCATCCCCGCCGGGCCAGTGGCCGGCACCCCCGCTGCCGCGGCGGATCGCAAAGCGCTCCAGCAGCACCGGGTAGCGGTCTTCCAGGATTTCCGGATCGGTGAGGCGCGAGTTGGTCATGTGGCTCTGCACCGCCGCCGCTCCGGCGAAGCCCCGCCCCTGACGATCGATGCCGGCACCGGTGCCGCCACAGATGGTTTCGTAGTACTGGCAGCGGTCGTTGCCGAAGCTGAGGTTGTTCATCGTTCCCTGCGCTGCTGCCATCACGCCCAGGGCGCCGAACAGGGCATTGGCCACCGCCTGGGAGGTTTCCACATTGCCGGCCACCACCGCCGCGGGCGGCTGCGGATGGAGCAGGCATCCCGGTGGCACCACGATCTCCAGGGGCTCGAAGCAACCCTCGTTGAGCGGAATCTCCTCCCCCACCAGGCAGCGGAACACGTAGAGCACCACGGCCCGGGTCACGGCCAGGGGCGCGTTGGCATTGTCGGGCTGCTGGGGGGAGGTGCCGCTGAAATCCACTACGGCCCGGCGGGCCTGCCGATCGACCCGAACCGCCACCTGAATCTGGCCGCCGTGATCGAGTTCGACCCTGTGCTGTCCGCCCTGCAGGCTCTCCAGCAGGCGGCGCACCGCCGCCGCGGCGTTGGCCTGCACATGCCCCAGGTAGGCCTGCACCTCCTGCAGCCCCTCCCGCTCGATCAGGCTCTGCAGCTCCCGCACCCCCAGCTGATTCGCCGCCACCTGGGCCTGCAGATCGGCCAGCAGCTGACCGGGGTTGCGCACCGGTGGTGTGGCACTGCCCAGCCGCTCCTCCCAGGCCGCTCGATCAAAGTGGCCGCCGGCCAGCAGCGGCACGTTCCTCAGGAGCAAGCCCTCCTCGCCGATGCTGCGGCTGATGGGCGGCATCGATCCCGGCGTGATGCCGCCCACATCGGCGTGGTGGCCGCGGCAGGCCACGAACAGGACCGGCGCGGCACCGCCCGCTGCCCCGGCGAACACCGGCGTCACCACGGTGATGTCCGGCAGGTGGGTGCCGCCGTCGTAGGGGTCGTTGCTGGCGATCGCATCGCCGGGGCGCAGGGGCGGCAGGCGACCCGCGGCCACGGCCCGCAGCAGGCTGAGCACGCTGGCGCCCATCGAGCCCAGATGCACCGGGATGTGGGGGGCGTTGGCCACCAGCCGCCCCTGGTGATCAAACAGGGCGCAGGAGAAATCGAGCCGCTCGCGGATGTTCACCGACTGGCTGGTCTGCTGCAGGCGCACCCCCATCTGCTCGGCGATGGCGGCGAAGCGGTGGTTGTAGAGCTCCAGCCGCACCGGATCGGCAGCTGCCCTGAGCTCGGTTTTCGCCGTGGGGGCTGCCGGATGGGCGGGCTCGGCTGCTGAACCGCTGGATGCTGGCGAGGCGGACGCGATCGCCTGCAGCAGCAGCTCGCCTCCGGCCAGGGCTCGGGCTGACCAGCCGGGTTCGAGCACCACCATGCCGGTGGTCTCGGCGATCAGGGCCGGGCCGTTCAGGTCACCGCCGCCCTTCAACTGGTGGCGTTGCAGCAGCGGCACCCGGCACCAGCCCTGGGCCGGCAGATACAGCCGTGCGGTGTCTGCGTCCTTATCGGGTTGTGGATGGGGCTGCGTTGCTGGCTCAGACCCGGACCAGGGCCCGAACGCGGATCCGGACTGGGACTTGATCTCAGACTTGGTTTTGGACTTGGTCTCGAACTTGGTTTCTGACTTGGTCTCGGCTTCGGACCGGCCTGAAGGCTGGCCTGGGCTGCTTCGATCTCGGTCCACAGGCCCGGCGCTGGCCGGCTTCGCTGAACCCCGACCACTCACCACCTCCAGCTCCAGCAGCTCCACCATCAGGGGCAGTTCAGGCATCAGGGGCAGTTCAGGCAGGGGCAGATCAGGGGCGTTCGCCTCCTCCGCCCGCTCTTCCAGGGGTGTTGTCGAGGCTGCCGAGCTCCCGGGCACATAGCCGAAGCGCCGTTGGTGGGCGGCGATGAAGCCGCGCCGCAGCCCGGCCAGGTCGTTGGGCCAGCTCAGCCGCAGCCCCTGCTCACTGCCCGGCAGCCGCAGCTCCAGCTGCACCTCCACCGCCAGATCCACGAGGGAATCGCCAGCGGCCTCGAGCCGGGCCCGGCCCTGGGCCAGCAGCTGCTCCGCGTGGCCGGGCAGTGCCTCGAGCAGGGCGGCATCGAGGGGTTGGCGCAGGTTCCGCTGCAACAACTGCCGTTGTTCGGCCAGCCCGATGCCATAGGCCGACAACACGCCGGCGAGGGGGTGCAGCAGCACCCGGCGCACCCCCAGAGCTTCCGCCAGGCGGCAGGCATGCTGACCGCCGGCGCCGCCGTAGCAGACCAGCACCGCCTGACGGATGTCGTGGCCGCGTTGGATCGAGATCCGCCGGATCGCCTCAGCCATCCGCTCGATCGCCACCGCCAGCGCGCCCTCGGCCACCGCTTCCGCCGTGTAGGCCGTACCCATGCAGGCGGCGCCCATGGCGGCCGCCAGAGCCGCAAACCCCTGCTCGACCACGCCCCGATCGGGGGGCTGGTCGCCATCGACGCCGAACACCGCCGGAAAGTGCGTCGCCTGCAGGCGACCGAGCAGCAGGTTGGCGTCGGTCACCGTGAGGGGGCCGCCGTTGCGGTAACAGGCCGGACCCGGATCGGCGCCCGCCGAGCGGGGCCCCACCTGCAGCCGCTCGCCGTCGTAGTGGAGCACCGACCCGCCACCGGAGGCCACCGTGTGGATCGGCAGCCGGGGCGCCTGCAGCAGCAGGCCGCCGATCTCGGTCTCGGCGCTCCGGTCCCAGGCCAGGGCGCCACGGCCGGGATCGAAGTGGAACACATCGGTGGAGGTGCCGCCCATGTCGAAACCCACGATCGGGCTCGATCCCAGCCCCGCCGCCTCGGCCACGCGCACGGCACCCACCATGCCGCCGGCGGGGCCGGAGAGGATCGTGTCCTTGGCATGGAGCTGGCGTGGCGCGGCCAGGCCCCCGCTCGACTGCATCACCCGCAGGCGCGTGGCCGTGCCCAGGGCCGCCTCCACCTGGGCCAGATAGCTGCCCAGCACCGGGGCGATGCTGGCCTCGGCCAGGCTGGTCTGGCAGCGAGGCAGCAGCCGGGGCTGTGGACTGAGCCGATGGGAGAGCACCACCGGATCGAAGCCGAGCTGCTCCAGCCAGGCCCCCAGCCGCCTTTCGTGGTCGGGATTGCGCACGCTGTGGAGCAGGGCCACGGCACAGCCGCGGATGCCCTCGGCCAAGGCGGCACGCAGCTCCGCTTCCAGGCGTCCATCCAGCTGCAGGGGGCGCAGCTCCGCTCCCGATGCCGTGAGCCGACCCTCCACGGCGATCACCCGCTCCAGCAGGGGCTCGGGCCGTACGATCCGCAGCGCGAACAGATCCGGCCGGTGCTGATCTCCGATCCAGGGCAGGTCGCTGAGGCCCTGGTTGATCAGCAGCACCGCCGGCTGGCCGCAGCGCTCCAGCAGGGCATTGGTGGCCACGGTGGTGCCCAGACGCACCTCCTCGATCAAGCCGGCGGGGATGGGCGCCTGCTCCGCCAGCTCTGCCATCTGCCTCAGGGCCCGCACGGCGGGATCGCCCCGGCGGTGGGGCTGCACCGACAGCACCTTGGAGACGTGCAGCTGGCCCTGGGGATCGCGGCCCACCACATCGGTGAAGGTGCCACCCCGGTCGATCCAGAACCGCCAGCCGGAGGCGGGCTGATGCGTCATGCCGATCACTCCCCCGGGCCGGGGCCGAGGCGGCGGCCCAGCAGCACGTAACTCCTCAGGGGGCGAGCGTAGTGCCGGCTCAGGGCCTGCCCGGCTCCGTTCTCCAGCATCAGGGCATGCACCACCTGCCGGAAGCCCCGCTGCTGGGCCGCGGCGTGGGCCTGCTCCAGCAGCAGCCTCCCCAGCCCTGCCCAGGGGCGGCCCGGCAGCACCGCCAGGGTGCGGATCACCAGGGTGGTGCCGCTGGCATCGGCGGGATGGGCCAGCAGCAGACCCACAAGCTGCTCGCCGGCGAAGGCCAGCAGGCTGCTGTGGGGATCGATGCTGGCCAGGCCGCCGCTCTGGAGCTGGAGCCGGCAGAAGGTGTCCAGGGGCAGCGGCAGAAACCAGGGTTGCCGCTGGAAGGCCCGATGCAGCAGGCCGTGGACCTGGGGCAGCAGAGCCTGGACCTTGGCCAGCCCGGCCGTCGCGTCGAGCTCCGAGGCTCTGCAGATCCGCAGGGTCTCCAGGCGGGTGGGCCTGCCGCGCCGCCGCCGCTGGGTGAGGTCGTTGCAGAGAAAGGAGTGGTAGCGCTGTTGCACGCGGAAACCGCAGCGGCTCAGGGGCGCGATCCATTCGGGGCCGGGCAGGGGCTCGCCCGCGAAACCCGCCAGCGGGTCAGGTGCTGCAGCTGCCGGACTGATCGGCTCGCGGCAGCGGTAGGGCTGCCAGCTGCTGCCGTTCATCGGGGCCAGCACCTGGGTGCAGCCCTGCGTCTCCAGGCGCTGGCAGGCGTGATCGAGCAGGGTGCGGGCGGCGGTGAGATCGGTTGCGAAATCGGTGGAGAGATCGGCGGCGACAGCATCGCCGCCGGTGGGTTGGAACGCGCTCGGACCACGGCCAGACAGGGCGCCGATCGTTCCCAGCCGCCCACCGGCGATGGTCGGCGTGTGGTTCCACCAGAGGGTGCAGCGGGCCCGCTCCCGCCCATCCACCACCACCCTCCAGGCCTCATCGCCGGCCAGCAGAGGGCTGCCGGCCAGGGGATGGGTGCCGGCCGCTGCAGCCGAGCCTGGATCAAGCGGCAGAACGGCGGCGTTGATCGCAGACCTCCCCGGCCAGGCTCCAGTCCATCCTGGCGTCCGCCACCACCAGGCGCTTGTAGAAGAAGACCCGGTCGCGCCGGTGCAGCTCCGCTGCCAGGTCCGCCTGGTCCTGCCAGCTTGCCGGCGGCGCCAGGCGGCAGTCGCGGTCGGCGTGGCGGTTCCAGCAGACCAGGCGGCCACCTGGGGCCGAACGGCGGCGCAGGGCGCCCAACAGCTCCGCCGTGGCAAGTGGCGACTGGTAGTCGAAGAGGTTGCTGAGGTTGAACCGATCGAAGCGCTCGGACGGGTGGGTCGAGGCCAGGTACGCCTCCAGAGAGGTGGTCTGCAGGCGGAGCGCCGCCAGGTTGCGGCGCACCAGCGGCACCACCTCAGGCCGCAGGGCCCGGGGCAGATGGGCCCCGAAGCGGCCCCTCAGGATCCAGTGCAGGTAGGGATTCTCGGCGGGATCCAGGGCGATCAGGGCATGGCGCAGGCGCTCCACCAGCTGCCGGCTCTGGGAGCCCTTGCCGTAGAGCACCTGCTGCGGGCTGGTGCCCAGTCCGCCCAGCAGGAGACGCGAGAACACCAGATGGAGCAGCAGCCGCTGGCCGCGGCTCTGCCAGCGGCGCTGGAACCAGGCGCTGCGTTCCTCAGCATTCAGCCCCTCCAGCAGCGCCTGCCAGCCGTCGGGATCCGCCAGGCGGGGCACGATCCAGCGGCGGAAACGGGCCAGGTAGCGCTCAAACCGTCCGGCCTGCAGCACCCCCGCTGCGATCAGCTGCGGCTGCCGGTCCCAGAACCGCAGGGAGGCGGCATCAAGCTGCTCGCGGCAGCGCCGGTAGAGCTCCAGCCGATGCAGGCCCACGGCTGGTGAAGACGACTGCGGGCCCGCGAGTGACAGCCCTCCGGCCGCTGGCTCCTCAGACTGTTCCCAGGCCCCCAGAAACACCAGCAGGTCGCCCGGATCCAGGCAGCCGTAGGCCGCAGCCTTGAGGGCGAGCAGGGCGATCTGGGCGGGATGGCGGTCGATGGCGACCACCTGGCTGGCCCCTTCGGCGAGCAGGGCCAGGCTGTTCTCGCCGCCCGAGGCGATCGACAGCACCCGGCTGCCCTGCAGGGGCGCCAGGGCCTCCACCAGCCGATCGGCATCCTCCCAGCACTGGCCATAGAGCAGGTGGGACATCCTTGGCCCCATCACCAGGTGCCGGCTTCGGGGCCAGCGCAGCGGCGGACCAGTCCGCTGCCGCCATCGATCTCCAGCCAGTCGTCGTTCTGCAGCAGGGAGCTGAGGCCGGCCAGCTCGGTGACCATGGGCAGCCCCAGTTCCCGCGCCACGATCGCCACATGGGAGAGCACGCTGCCCCGCTCCACCAGCAGGGCGCAGGCCTGGGGGAAGAGCAGCACCCAGCCCGGATCGGTGCAGGCGGCTACCAGGATGCGCGGTTCGTTGGCGGTGGCCCCCGGCTCCTCCAGCCAGGCCCGCGGATTGCTCACCAGTGCCACCTTGCCCCGCACGCGCCCGGGGGAACAGGCCGTGCCTTGCCAGACGGATTCAGCGGTGGATGCGGCCACCTGTTCTGCGGCCGAATCCCCGGGATCGCTGAGGGGAGAGGCTGGCTTCGGAGGCGGCGGCAGGTCGAGCGTCGGCAGGCCCCGGGTTTCAAAGCGCCGCGGCAGGGGCGGCTGACGGCCGTGCCGCTGCCATTCGGCGCGGCGCAGGGCCACGAGGCCGCGCAGGTCTGTGGTGGTGCCATTGCCCTCCACCACCGCCATCACCTCGTCCACCTCCAGGAAAAACACATCCTCGGCGCGGTCGAGACGATCGAGGGCGGCCAGGCGACGGCCCAGCTCCAGCAGCAGGCGCCGGGCCAGGCCGAACACGCGGGTGCGCTCGAAGCGCAGGTTCTCCCGGTTCGCCACCAGCCGCCGCAGCTGACGACGTAATTCGAACAGCAGCCAGCGCTGGGGCCCGCGCAACACCCGTGCGGACTGCAGAGGTGCCGAGTCCGTGGCTTGAGCCGTGGCCTGAACCTGAGCCCTGGCCAGGCCTTGAGCCGGAGTCTGGTCCCGTGGAGCGGCCGGTCCCGAGGAAGTTCCCTGTTGGCTTCGCGCCGTCATCGCGGCCGCAGCAGCAGCAGCGGCCCCGAGGGTGCGCAGCAGGGGCAGGGGATCGTCGCGGAGGGTGAGGCTCTCGAGCTTGAGTTCCTCCAGGCAGCGATCGCCGAACACGGCGAGGTAATCGTTCAACGCTGCCTCCAGCTCGGGCACGCTGGCCAGGGCGCGGCGGATGGCCGGCAGGGAGCCGCGCCGCAGCAGGGCCACCAGAGCAGGCTGCTCCACGCCCAGTTCCACCACCAGCGCCGCCATCGCGGCGATGCGACGGGGCGGTTCGCTGCTGATCACCGATCCGATCTCGCTGATCCAGGCATTGCGCAGGCCCCCGCCCGCATCGAGGCCCCAGCGTTCCAGCAGGCGGCCCAGTACGCCGTGCAGCACCATGGCGTAGAAGTCGTTGATCAGGGGTGCATCCCAGCGGTTGAGCAACTCCGCTTCGATGGCGCGGTAGCGCTCCACCAGCTGATCCGGCCGGGCTTCCGCCAGCGCCGTGGCCTCGTGGGCAGCGGGCAGCACCCGATCCAGCCGGGCCAGAAAGTTGCGCCGCCGCCGCTCCAGAGTGAGGTAGTTGCCCAGCAGGGAGCCGCTCGCCCTCACCAGCCGCAGCAGATCCCGCAGGGGAGGGACCGGTGGCTCCAGCCGCAGCCGCTCCCGTTGACGGGTCTCCAGTGGTTGCTGCACCCCCAGCATCTGCTCGAGGAAGGCGGCATTGAGCCCATACCCCGGCAGCAGCGACAACACCCGGTACCAGCTGTGGAGGTTGTAGTAGATCCGCCCCTCCAGGAAGCCGATCATGGTGGCGAACACCCGCCGATGCCGGCGCACGCGGCTGGCGGGCACCCCCATGAACAGACAGAACTGGGTGTAGACCTCCGTGTAGGCCTTGCGGGCGAAGGAGAAGGTGAGCGGGGTGGTGACGCCGCTGTAGCTCTCCACGATGTTGCTGTTGTCCCACAGCGCCACGACACCGTCGGGATCGGCGACCCGCGCGAGGGTGGTGATCGGTCGGGCCTGCAGCAGCCAGAGGCGCTCCGGCCCCCCTGGGTGCTCCGGAGCCTCCAGGGCCCATTCCACGTCCTGGGGGGTGCCGCAGTCGCGGGCGACCTGGCGTACCAGGTGATGCACCGCCAGCAGACGGGCCCTGTCCAGCAGGGGGCGGCCGGCCTGGAGGGGGCGACTCTCCAGGACCCGGTCGTCCCAGCTGAGGTGGTACAGGTCGCCTTCGGCCGTTCCCGCCAGCAGATCGGCGGCCACGCCCGCCACCGCCTGGATCACGGTCACGCCCCGCTGGCCGGTGAGGGGATCGGCGCTGAACGCCACCCCGGCCACCAGCGGGCGGAGCATCGGTTGCACCAGCACGGCTGGCGCTGTGAAGGGGGCTGGGGTGGAGGCTGCTGCCGAGCTGTAGGCCCGCACCGACGGCTCGAACGCCGAGGCCCACACCGCCAGCACCGCTCGAGCGAGGTCGTCTGGCTCCACCTCCAGCACGGAGGTGTATTGCCCCGCAAAGCTGCGCTGTCGTCCGTCTTCCTGAGGCGCAGAAGACCGCACCGCCAGCCGACCTCCGCTGGGCAACTGACTCTGCACGGCCCGGCGCATGTCGGCCTCCAGCCAGTCGGGCAGGCGGCGGGGGCAGGGGTGGTCGGGTTCCAGGGCCAGGGCGAAGGCCTCCGGCAGGATCACAAGCGCCGGCCCCACGGGATGGCCCAGGCCTGCCAGCCGGCGCAGGGCAGCCGCCTTGCCGCCCAGCCGTTTTGCCAGCTCCTCCTCCCGTTCCGGGGTGACCTCAGGCCCTTGCTCCAGGGGGATCCACCAGGCCTCGCGGCCATGCACCTCCATGCTCAACCCCGTCCCACCAGCCATCCAGGCCAGCCCAGGCTGAGGTAGAGGGCCAGGATCCACAGGGCCGTCGCCAGGGCCAGGGGTTCGGCGCCCCCCTCAGCGGCACCTTCAAGCAGGGCCGGTAGCCGGCGCAGCCGCAACCAAAGCACCACCAGGAGCGGCACCAGCACCAGCGCCACCAGGGCACCAGCCTGGATCTCCATCACGCCACCGCCGACAGCCATCGCCGCCAGCAGCGCCGCCCCGCCGGAGGCCAGCAGGCAGCACCACCACAGGGTCAGAGCCGGCCGCAGGCCCCAGAGGGCGCTCCAGGTCTCGACCCCCGGCTCTTCGGCGATCGGTGCCCGGATCTTGCGACCGAGTTCGATCACCAGTCCGGCCAGATAGGCGGTGATCAGATAGAGCAGCAGAGGGACCGGCGGCAAAGCCCCGCCCTGGACGGCACCGCTCTGCAGCCCGATCAGCAGAAGGGCCAGCAGCGGCACGATCACCATGTGGCTCAAGACGTAGACCACCAGGTGGGCCTTCAGCCAGCGGCGACAGCCGAATTCGGCGCACATCAGCAGCAGGTAGCCCCAGAGCACGGCCAGAGCCCCCAGAGCCGTGGGCGCGATCGCCAGCACCAGGGCCAGCTGCACGGCCGCAGCCACTACCCCCACCCCGGCCAGCTCCCGCAGGCTCACCAGCCCGCGCGGCACCGCCCGGTAGGGCCGCCAGCGACGGTCGTCGTCCAGGTCCTTGAATTCATCGGCAATGCGCATCTGCAGAAACAGCAGCAGGGCCACCACCGATCCCGCCAGCAGCGCCGGAACACTCGCGGCCCTGGCCTGCAGGGCGGCGCCGTAGCCCACGGCCGCGCCGCTGAACACCAGGATCAGTGGTCCATGCTTCAGCAGGGGAAAACGCTCCCGCTGGTATTGCCACAACCGCCGCGCCAGGGGGGATCGGATCACCCCGGTCATGGCTGGGTTTCGGTTGGGTGGGAATCGGCGGGGCGGGAATCGGCCAGGGCCGCCTCGATCTGCACTGGATTCCAACCGGCACGGGCCAGATCCTGACGGATCCGCTCCGGTGCCATGCCCTGCTGCCGGGCACGGCCGGCATAGGTGGTGAGCCGCGTCACCACCGGGTCGCTGCCCGTCGCGGGCAAGGTCAGGGGCCGCCGCAGTGGGCCGGGCAGGATCAAATTCAGCATCCAGCCGATCAGCAGGGCCAGGGCAAGCCAGAACACCCCGCCGATTCCGGCCGTGCAGACCACCGAAACGAACAGAAGTGCTGCGGCATTGCCCACGGATCCTGTCATCACCACCAGGCCGATCAGCAGCACCGGCAGGCCCAGCAGCAGCAGCCACAGCACGGCTTGTAGCGATGGGGCTTTCCGCCTGGGTGCGGGGGGCTGGGATGGGGTGCCCGGCAGTGACGGCGGTGACGGCGGTGGCGGAGAGGCGGAGGTCATGGATGCATCAAGCCGTTCAGAGATGGTTGTCGATCACGATGTCCCAGTAGCGAACGAAGCAGATGATCAGGGCCAGATAACAGGGAATCGCAAAGGCGATTTCAATCGGAGCCCCCAGCAGCGGAATCGTGAATCCCGAGAAGTTCGCCACGGCGCTGGCTCCATAAACCCGGATCCCCAGGCTCCAGAGGGTGTATTCGATCGGCAGGGCGATGGAGGTGGCCACCATCAGCGCCAGCACGAATCTCTGGGCGATCGGACGGTGCGCAAAGGAAGACGACACAACGGCGGCGGTAATGGCGATCACCAGGATCCAGAGGCCGCTCATCAACACACTGATGTCGCGATAGAGCATCGACCAGGCCGGAAATCCACGGTTGTCGACCATGGGCTCCACCATCACTTCAAACAGCAGCACCGCCACCAGGGTCAGGCCCAGGCCGCGACCCCAGTGAATCCGCCGCATCGGCAGCAGCAATGGATCTTCCAGCACCAGGCACCAGTACTTGTAGAAGCACAGCACCAGGGAGGTGAACACGGGCACGTAGAACAGCAGCTGCAGCGGCACCCCAGCTACGAAGCCCCCCACCACGGCATCCAGCACTTCGGGCGCATAGCTGCGGATGCCCAGGTGCACCACCAGAATTTCCAGGGGCAGGGTGAGCAGCGTGATCAGCAGCAGCTGCACGGTGAAGCGCCGCCAGGCTCGCCAGCGGGGCCGGAGTTGGTCGATGATCTCCACCACCAGCAGGAAAAAGACGCTCCAACCGAAGGTCAGAACCCAGCTGACATCCTGGTAGAGATAGGCCCAGCGGCCCAGGTGGGCGTTGTGCCACATCGGCGCCGTGAACAGCTCGAAGATCAGCACCCCCACGGCCATCAGACCCAGCCGGCTCGGTATCCGATCCCGGAAGCGTGCCAGCCAGGCAAGCGCCGCCAGGCCGAGCAGGATCACGGCGGCCACAAAGCTGAAGGAGGCACCGGTGAGGCTGCGATCCACCGCACAGGCAGTGAGCAGCAGGGGGGTCAGGGCCATGGTGAAGGCTCAGCGGCACTTCCGGCAGACACGGTCTGATCTGGCGAGGGAGCAACCGATGGAACAAGTGATGGAGCAATCGATGGAACAGTGGTGGCCGCCCCGCCCCGCACGGTGGGTTTGGCGCGAAACCCGGAATCCTTCACCTTGCAGCCGCCCCACTTGGCCCGCTGGAAATCTGGATCGTCGCTGAGGCGCTGCCAGACCCGCCAGAGCGGTTCCTGCACGGCATTGCCGAAGATGGCGTGGTTGAAATCACACGACATCACATCGCCATAGGGGGATAGATAGAAGTAACTCGTGCCGCAGGCGCAGCCCACACTGCGGTGGCTGCTGATGTAAGCCGAAAACACCACGCCGGGATAGCGCGGATCCGCATTCCAGCCATCGGCCGAGCGGATCATCCGCTCCACCCAGTCGTCGCCACCGGCATGGCCCTCGCGATCCACCAGATCATCGCGGTGCTGCAACCGACCGCTGGGCAGCGCATCGAAGACCAGCACTTCGTGGGCACCGACCCGGCGGGCCAGCTCCACCAGCCGCTCCAGTTCGCCGGCGGCATAGTCCTCCGGGGTGAGGGTGGCCGAGATGCCCACCGACAATCCCTGCCGGCACGCCGCCCGCAGCCCCTGCAGGGCCCGCACGAACAGCCCCGGCAGGCCCCGGCGCTGGTCATGGCGAGCCGCATCGGCGGCATCAAGGCTCACGTAGACGCTGTCGAGGCCGGCGCGGCGTAGGGCCACCGCCTGCTCCGCCAGATGCCAGCCATTGGTGAACAGCAGCACGGTGGAGAGATCCTTGTCGACGCTGCGGATGATCTCGCTCAGATCGGGTCGCTGCAGCGGTTCACCGCCCACCAGGTTGATGATCGAAACGCCCAGCTCCTGGGCCTGACGGATCAGCTCCCGGGTCTGCTCAAGGCTCAGCAGCGGGCGCCCGGCTTCCTCGACGCCCTGATAAAAGCTGCAGTGGCTGCAGCGAGCGTTGCAGCCGTCGGTGACGGCGAGACTCATCAGATTGGGGATGTTGCGATTCTGGATGCCGCGGTAGAGCGTGCGGGCAATGAAGTGATGGGCCGGGCGGCTGAACAGTGCCGGGGTGGAGAGGGAATAAACAGGAAATCCATCACGAAAATGGATGATCTTGCTGTGATTCAAATAGATGCGGTAGAGCACATCCACAAAATCATGGGCACTGCCCAGGCCATGGCTGAGCAGGAACCAGCTCAGCCGTAACTTCCGCAGCAGGGCGAGTCCGCGCATCGTGCCGCAACGTTCCGACTCTTCAAGGTATGGGGCCCGTCTGCGCCTGGACGTTTCTAACGATTATCTTAAGAAAGCCGCTGGCGCCTCAGGGTCCTGGCGCGGCCTGGGCTCAGTGTTTTCAGTTCAGCGGTTTCAGTTCAGCGGTAGTTCTCGAACTGGAGCGGCACCTCCAGATCTTCGCTCCTGAGCAGAGCGATCACCTGCTGCAGGTCATCCTTGTTCTTGCCGGTGATCCGCAGGCTTTCGCCCTGGATCGCCACAGTGACCTTCTTGATGGTGTCACGCACTTTCTTGCTCAGCGATTTGGCCAGCTCCGGGCTCAGACCCTTGCGGAGGGTCACCACTTGCCGCACCCGGTTGCCACCGGCCGGTTCGGGAGTCTGGAAATCGAAGATCTTGAGCGAAAGATCCCGTTTGGTCGCCTTCTGGCGCAGCACGTCTTCCACCGCCTGCAGGGTCATCTCGCTGGCGGTGGTGATCACCAGGCTGGTCTCCTCCAGCTCGATTTCGGTGCCGGAGTCCTTGAGGTCGTAGCGCTGGATCACCTCGCGGCGCACCTGATCTATGGCGTTCACCAGCTCCTGGCGATCGAAATCGGACACGACATCGAAGGAGTAGGAGCTCATTCGCGCAGAGAGTGAAGGCCTGAAGCAAATCGTATGTGTCTGGCGGCTCAGCAGCAGCTGGCCAGATCCGGATGGGCAGCCTGCAGCGGCGGCACTGCCACGGGAAAGCCCCGATTCCCGCCCTGGGACTTGGCCTGGCGCAGGGCTCGGCAGGTGCGGCTGAGCAGATCTTCGGGGCAGTCGCCCGGCTGCTCGAGGGTCACCCCCACGCTGAGCCGTGGCCGGATCCAGTGGCCGCTCACCGGCAGCGGCAGTGCCAGAACCCTGCGGATCGATTCGGCCAGTTGCACCACTTCCTCGAGGCTGCCCATGCCGGCGAAGACCGCCACCAGCTGATCGCCGCCCAGACGGGCCATCAGATCGCTGGGCAGCACCAGCCGGCGCAGGCGATCGGCAAGGGAGCGCAGCACCTGATCGCCGGCCTCGCGGCCATAGCTCTGGTTCAGGAGCCTGAACGCATCGAGATCCCAGCAGGCCAGCCCCACGGGCTGGCAGCGGCGCCAGCGGGAATGATCCAGCTGGCTCAACCGTTGCACGAGAGCCGTGCGGTTCATCAGGCCTGTGAGGCGATCGCTGCCGATGCCGGCCTCCCCCTGTGGTGCCCGTCGATGGGAGCTGTCGCCGTTGATCCGCTCTGCGGCGGCCCCATCCTGAAAGGCAAGAATCCAGCCACAGCAGGCACGTCCCTCGCCGGCCAGGGGCCAGCAGAGGCAGCGCATCCATCGGTCGGTGCCATCGCTGGCCCGAAGGCGCAGCACACTCTGCTGATCCGGGCAGAGGGCGAAGGCCTGGGCGGGATTGAAGTCCGGCAGGAGATCGACGTCCGGCAGGAGTTCAGCGAGGCTGCCACCCAGCAGTTGATGGGAGGTCCAGCCGAGCAGGGATCGCACCGAGGGGGTGATCCAGCGGATGCAGCGGTCTGCGTCGATTTCCACCAGAAACGCCGAGAGCGCCTCGGTCAACAGTCGGTGTCGGTAGGTCTCACTGCCCCGATCGAGGTGTACTGGAGCCAGGCCGCTCAGATCGGTGGCAACCAGACACTGGGTCTCGAGGTCACCATTGCGGAGGCCGCTGCTGCTCATCAGGGTGAGAACGGGCTCCCCGTTGCGATGCAGCAGCACCAGCTCGGCCTGTTCGGTGCGGCCTGGAGACACCTGCCGCAGGCGATCGACCGTGGGCCATTGGCTGGAGGGCGTCAGCGCGGTGAAGGGTTGCCCGCAAAGGGTCTCACGGGCATGGCCGATCAGGTCTGCCAGAGCCTGATTGGCGTAGTGCACCGCACCGGAACTGGAGAGGGTGAGCACGCCATGGCCCATCTGCTCGACGATGGCGCGGTAGGGCTGATCGACATCGACTTGAATGATCCTGGCAGCATTGGCAGGACCCAGTTGCGCAGTCATGGCTCAGGCCGTGCAGGGATCAAGAACCGGCGCCAGACAACGGCGCAGCTTCCGAAAGGTCTGCCGCTCCAGATTCTGAACCACACCTTTGGTCAGCCCCATCATCTCTGCGGTGGAGCTCAGGGAGCGACCATCCGGTTCGGCATATCGCAAGCTCAGAAGACGGCGCTCCCGGTGATCCAGTGCATCCACCTGTTCCCGCAACCACCGGTAATCCTCTTCCAGCACCGGAACACGCTCATCGGCAATCGCATCGATGAGGCAGAGATCGTCTGTTGCGCCGGCAATCGGCTGATGCAGGGAGGTCATGCGGCTGTGCCGAACGGCACGAAGCGAGGCCTCCAGCCGCTCCTCCTCCACATCAAGCGCAGCAGCCAGCTCGCGGGTTGTGAGGCTCCGATCGGAGCGGGCCTGCAGCCTATGGGCGCGGCTGACCAGGGTGATCATCGGGACCGGGATGCGGATGGGAGAGCCCGATTCCCTCAAGCAATTGCCGATCGCTTTGCGAATCCACCAGAAGGCGTAGGTAGAAAACTTATAGCCTCGTTTCGGATCAAATCGCTCCACGGCCTCAATCAAGCCCAGGTTGCCGGCCTGCAGCAAATCAAGCATTTCCAGATGAAGGCCATCGAGACGACTGCTGTATCGGCGTGCAATCATCACTACCAGCCTGAGATTGGCGGACACCATCCGGTTTCTGGCTCTCTCCGCACTGCAACGCAGAGCTTTCGTGGGCTGGGGATCCTTCAGCCATTGCTGCACGATGGCGGCCAGGTGAAGTTCCTCTGATGCCGTGAGCAGCGGAACTCGTCGCAATAAATACAAATATTCCGTGAGTCCATCGGACCCTGAATCAAGAGGCAACGGAGAGTATGACATTGGAAGGAAAGATGAACAATCAGGCTTTACGGCGTCTTGCGCCCCTCTTTCAGTCGGCCAGAGTCCATGGGTCTTTCGGGTTGGAAACGTGCCCCTCCGGTATGGAAAGCCGGTGAATGGATCACCTGCTTTTGGTTTCACATTACGCCGGAAGTGCCGATAGATACATCTGTTTGGCGTGGGCTGCACCTTTACGTCAAACAAGCACCTCTTCGATAGTTATCTCGACGCTTGCCGCCGTTTCCTGTACTCCATGCTTCAGGTCTTGTAGGGCTTGCAGGCCTTGTTAGGCCGCCTCCGCTCGCTCCCCGAGGCCGAGGCCAGGCGTCACCTCGGTGAGCGTGCCCACCACGAAACGATCGTCGCCGTCCTTGACGACCCGGCCCGCCTCAACCACCCAGAGCGGCCGGCCTGAGCGGGTGGTGAGGCGGTAGCGCACGGTCCAGCGACCCTGGGTCCAGTCGCGGGCCGCCTCCACGCGGCCACGATCATCCGGCACGATCGCCTTGACGAACCGCTCTGGATGTTCACAGAGTTCGGCGGGGGACCAGCCCGTCAGGGAGTGGATGCGCTGGCTCACGTAGAGAAGCTCGCTCATGCCCTGATTCCACTTCCAGACCACCGCATCGAGGGCATCAGTGAGGCTGGAGAACTCGTTGAGGGCCGCCTCCGCCGCCCGGCTCATCTCCATCAGCTCGGACACATCGGTGAGGGTGACGATGGCGCCGCGGCGTCGACCTTCCAGATCCTGGTAGGGCAGCACCTGAATCAGGTAGGAGACATCTTCACTGCTGGCCTCGAGGCTTTGCCGCGGTTCGCCCTGCAGCACCGCCTCCAGGGCCTCCGGCAGCTGCGGCAGCGGCAGGGTGGTGGGAATGCGCAGCAACGGCTTGCCGAGATCGCTGGCCATCAAGGCGAAGACCCGCACCGCCAGAGGGGTGAAGCGGGTGACACAGAGTTGGCGATCGACGATCACCATGCCCTGGCTGAGCGAACTCTGGATGTTTTCCAGATCAGCGTTGAGCCGCTCCAGCTGTTCGCCGCGGCAGCTCAGCGTCTGGTTCAGCGTCGCCAGTTCCTGGTTGGTGACCTGCATCTCCTCGTTGGAGGCCTCCAGCTCCTCGTTGGACGACTGCAGCTCCTCGGACGAGGCCTGCAGCTCCTCGGAAAAGGACTCCAGATCAGCATTCGCCTGCTCCAGTTCCATCAAGGAGCGCTGCAGGGTCTCCTGACTGCTCAGCAGTTCACGCTCAAGGCGCTGGATTTCGCGATCGAAGGCGGCATCCCGTTCCCCCGGTGGTGCCGTTGTGGTGAGGCCGGCCTCCTTCTCCCCCTGCGGCACAAAGCTGAGCAGCAGGATGGAACGGCCATCCACCGTCAGGCAGCGAAGCTCCAGCCGCACCCACTGGTCGAGGTCTTCCAGATGTACGGCGGTACTGCGTGCGGTGGTGTTGACGGCGGGGGTCAGCAGAAACAGGGCCCTGGCCTCGCTGCGCAGTTCGGGCCGGAGAAACGATTGGGCGGCTGTCGTGAGTCGCCCTTCCGGCAGGCGGCAGTAGGGGGTGATGTCGCCGATCACTTCCACCAGATCGTGCCGTTCATCCAGCACGAGGCTGGGCTGGCAGAAGGCACGGATCAGCACCTCAAGCAGGGCCATGTGCTGCTCGGGGATGGTCTCTCGCAGCACGGTGATCGAACGGGTCGGAGCTGCAGCGAGCCCCTGCCGGCCCGCGGCAGGACCAGGCGGCAGGGGCTGGCGCGCGAGCGTGTCGCCGGAGCGGTGGTACAGGTTCTGTTCCCCATCAGCCACATGGAAACCGCTGATGCGGCTTCCGAGGGCGTCCGCATGGCCGAGGAACAACAGTCCTCCGGGCACCAGGGCAAAACTGAACAGGGCCAGCACCCGTTCCTGAACGGGTGCGGTGAAATCGATCAGCGTGTTGCGGCAGGCGATCAGATCGAGCCGCGGAAATGGTGGGTCCTTGCCCATGTCGTGGCGGGCGAAGACCATGCAGGTCCGCAATGATTCACAGATCACGTGTTCGGCTCCCCGATCCATCAGGAAGCGCTGGCGTAATTCCGCTGGAATCCCAGCCACTGCGGCATCTGGATACACTCCGAGGCGGGCGATCGACAGGCTCTGCTCACTGAGATCCGTGGCGAAGATCTTCAGCTGGGCAGCCAGATCGTGGGGATGGCCGAGCAGCTCACTGATCAACATGGCGATCGAATAGGCCTCTTCGCCGCTGGCGCAGCCCGGCACCCAGACGCGCAGGAAATGCGGTGCCGGGCGCCTGGAGAGGCCATCGAGCAGGAGCCGTCTCAGGGCCGAAAAGGCCTGGGGATCGCGAAAGAAGGAGGTACCTGACGCCAGCAGGGTCTGGGCCAGTGCCTGGGCCTCTTCAGGGTCACCCTCCAGCAGGGGCATGTAGGCCTCCAGGTCGCTGAGCTGGTGGGTCGCCATGCGTCGTTCCACCTGGCGGCGCAGCGACGCCTCGGTGTAATGGGACGCATCCAGACCGGTGGCGCGCTGCAAGGGCTCGATCAGCGCGGACAAGCCGATCGGGGTGGCCGGCAGGCCGGAGCCAGGCGCTGGGGCCTCCTCGGCTGCCGCTGGGGTGAGGCTGTTCAGTCCGGCCAGATGCTGCCCGATCGCGCCCGCCTCCAGCACCAGCACAGCGCCGCCGAGGGTGATGGCTGCCCGCGGCATGGCGCCGAACTTCGCCTCTGCCGGGCTCTGGGCCAGGGTGAGTCCGCCCGCTTCCTTGACCGAGCGCAGCCCGAAGGCGCCATCGCTGCCGGTGCCGGACAGCACCACGGCCACTCCGTTGGCACCCCACTCCCTGGCGATCGAGGCCAACAGCAGGTCGATGCTGGGGGCTGGACCGTAGCGAGGAGCCGGCGCCTGAAGACTGAGGCGGTTCGCCACGACCGTGACGTCGTGGTTGGGCGGAACGATGGCGATCACATCGGGCTGCAGCGGTGCCCCATCGCGAGCCAGGACCACGGGCAAACGGCTGGTCCGGGCCAGCAGCTCGAGCAGGTGGCTGTGGTGGTCGGGATCAAGGTGCTGAGCCACCACATAGGCCTGTCGTCCGCCGGCCGTCAGCTGGCTGACCAGATCCGTCAAGGCCGCCAGGCCCCCGGCCGAGGTTCCGATGCCTACCACCCGGGTGATCGTCATGCCCTGGAAGGTTCTCATTCTTGGCGCACCGCGCTGGAGGAGCACGCCATGTGCAAAGGAGAGCCGCTGATCAACTTCAGCCTAGATCTCTGGATCGGTGATGCATCGGCTGGCGAAAGAGGCCAGGATCCAGGGGCCAGCGGCACTGCCACCAGTTTTTATCAGAACCATGCAAAATCGTTGGTGATGTGCAAGTTGCTGTTCAGCGGACGGTCGGTCCTTTGGCTTCGATCCATTAGCGTTTTCTGACTGTCGAAAACGGCGGTGGCATCGATGAACCAACTCGCGATCAGCCGATCTGCCATCCGATCAGCCTGCGGAATTGCGCTGGTCAGCCCTTAGCGTGGCCACCTCGATCCCGCACCCATTCGAGCCGCACCCCCAGGCCGCCGGTCTTACCAATCCCTTTCAGGCCAGGTTGCTGCGGATTGAGGACATCGCCCGCAGTGCCGAGTTGATCAGCACGGTGGTGCCACTGCAGCAGCTCGAAGCCGCCTCCGCTTCCGTGCCGTGGTGGCACTACGGATTCGAGTCGTCGTTCGGTGGCGTTGCGCTGGTGGCTGGCATCCTTCCCCCCTGTCATCTGCAAACGCAGGAGCACGATGGACTCACCGTTGTGCTGGGCTATGGAGGGGAGCAACGGGTCCGCCAGGAGTCCCATGAGTGGTCCTGTCAGGCGGATGACTGCCTGATTCTCAATGGCGCCGCCTATTGCTGCGACACCACAGCGGTCAGCGCCCTGCTGTGTCACCTGCGGCCGGAACGACTCCTGAGGACGGCCATGGTCATGGGAGGGCTTCAGCATTGTCCAGCGGCCTGGAAGGACTTGATGCAGCAGAGTCAGTGCAGGAAGCTCTCCGCCGACAGCGACGGGCCACCGCTTCAGGCCCTGGTTCGCCAGGAGATCAGCCTGGTCAATCAGCTGGTTGATGCCAGTCCGGTGTTGATTGAACGCCTGCAGGTGGATGAACGGATCTACCGGCTGATGGCGGCGATAATGCTGCCGGACTTGCTTCTGGACAGCCCTCTGGATCGGCTCAACCAGAAGGATCGGCAGGGCCGCGATACGTTTGATGAGTTGCTCGACTATATCAAGTTCAACCTTGCCCAGCCGCTCAATCTCACGATGCTGGAGTCGTATAGCCATTACTCCAGGCGCGCTCTGCAATATGCCTTCAAGGAGCGGTTGGGATGTACGGCAACCCAGTGGATCCGCAACCAGCGGTTGGATCAGGCGCGCCGTTGTCTGCAGAATCCTGCGCCTGGTGATTCGGTGGCTCAGATCGCCACCCAGTGCGGCTATCGCTCGCTCAGCCTGTTCAGCGTCGATTTTCAGCAGCGGTTCCATGTCAAGCCCTCGCAGTTGATGCGGGAGGCCCGGGCCACCCGCCCGCCGGAGTCGCGCTGAAGCTCCTGGGCGTCTGCCCTGCCTTGGGAAGGTGAAAGGAGTCGAGGCTTAGAACGGCTTTCGTTTCTCAGGCCCTCAGCTGATGCCGCCCTTCGCGCTTGCCCTGCTGCTCCCTCCGCTTTCGGCTGCTGCGCCGGGCGCCGCCTTCGCCTGGTCGCTGGTGCTGGCGGGTGCCGTGGTGATCGCCAGCCTGATTCCCCTCGCTGCCGGCCGCAGCCAGGCCGATTTCAGCCTGGCGGATCTCTCGGCGCCGCGGGCGATGTTCGAGCGGTTGCCGGCCTGGGGGAAGCGGGCCCAGTGGGCCCATCAGAACAGCTTTGAGGCCTTCGGCCTGCATGCGCCGGCCTGCCTGCTCTGCCTGATCCACGCCCCGTCGGTACAGGCGGCCGTCCCCTGGATCGCCCTGGCGGCCTGGCTGCATCCGGCTGCGCGCTTGCTATACATCGGCGCCTACCTCGCCGATCTGCCGCCCCTGCGCAGCCTCTGCTGGATCAGCGGCCTGCTCTGCACCGCGCTGCTGTATCTGGCCGGCCTCCAGGGGGTGCTGGCCGGCTGATCGGGCGGGAGTCCGCCCCATGGGTGATCAGCTCTTGTGATCTTGCAGGTCCTTGAGGGCGGCGAGCAGGGAGGCGGGGCTCTGGGGATCCACCATCAACACCGAGCCGCCTTCGGCCCGGGCCATTTCCTGCCCCATGGCCATCCAATCCTTGGCCAGCAACAGCCGCAGGCTTTCGGCTGCGGCTGGATGGGTCTCGATCACCCGGGCCAGTTCCATGGCTGCTGCGGCCCGGGCCGCAGCCAGCACTTTCTGCTGATTCGCCTGGGCTTCGGCCTCCATCACCAGCGCCGTCTTCTTCGCTTCGGCGTCGAGCACGAGGGCATCGGCGCGGCCCTTGGCGCCGTTGAGCTGGGCTTCTCGCTCCCCCTCGGAGCGCAGGATCGCCGCCCGCTTTTCCCGCTCGGCGGTCATCTGTTTCTCCATCGCCTGCTGCACCCCCTGGGAGGGCACGATGTCGCGCATCTCGACCCGGGTCACCTTGACGCCCCAGGGATCGGTGGCGGTATCGAGTTCCTTGAGCAGCGCCTCGTTCACCTCCTGGCGGGTGGTGAAGGTCTGGTCGAGGTCGAGCTTGCCCATCTCAGCGCGGATCTGGGTCAGCACCAGGTTGACCATGGCCGCCTGGAGGTTGTCGACGCCGTAGTAGGCGCGGGCATGCTCGAGCAGTTGCCAATACACCACCGCATCCACCTCGATCGAGACGTTGTCGCGGGTGATGCACTGCTGCGGCGGGATGTCCAGCACCCGCTCCTTGAGCGATTCGTGGCTCACCACCTTCTCCACCATCGGCATCACGAAGGAGAGGCCCGGCGTGAGCTGGCGGTCGTACTTGCCCAGGCGTTCCACCAGCATCGAGCGGCCGCCGCTGGTGATCTTGACGCTGCTGATGCCGAGGACCGCCAGCAGGGCCATGGCGGGAAGGGAGAGCAAGGCTTCCATCGGGTCGCTGCCGCAGTGGCTCCAACCTAGGCAGGATGAGAGCAGCGACAACCCGCCCTTGGCCTCTCTGATCTGGCTTGCCATTGCCGGCGGCCTGCTGCTGCTGGAGCTGGTCGGCGCCGAATTCGACGGTTGGCTGGTGGGGGCCGTGGTGGCCCTGCTCCTCTCGATCATCACCGCCCTGGTGCCCCTGGCTCCTGCCTTGCAGGGCCTGCTGGCTGCGATTCTGGCCGGAGCTGGATACACCCTGCTGTGGCGGTGGTCGCACCAGCGGCGTAGGCGGGCCCTGCCACAACAGGCGGGGCAGGAGACTGCCGAGGTGATCACTGGCTTTGACCGGCAGGGCCAGGGGCGGGTGCGCTGGAACGGTCAGAGCTGGGCAGCTGAGAGCCTCGAGCCGGAGCGGCTCCTTGAGGCGGGCCAACAGGTGACCGTGATGGGCCGCGAGGGCAATCGGCTGCAGATCCTGCCGCGCTGAACCGGAAGGCTCCTCAGTCGAAGAACAACAGGCTCACCACCTTGCCCATGTCCTCGGCGACCCGGCAGCTGGCCAGCAGGGTTTCGCTGTCGTGGAAGGCGTAGCAGATCAGCTGATCGCAGCGGGTGATGATGTCCTGGTTGCAGAGACTGCTCGCCATCGGCAGGGGCAGCTCATCGTGCTCGGGCTTCTCGACCAAGTGCAGCACCCGATCCAGTTGCTCGCGTGATTCGACGGGCTGGCGATCGAGACTCTGGGGCAGCAGCACCGTGAGGCGGGAAGCATCCACCTCCAGCACGCTGCGGATCACGGCGGCGTTGACACCCTGGGCTCCAGAGGTGATCAGGTTGTGACCCTCCTGGGCCAGGGAGCGGGCTACCACCTCCACCAGGTGCACCGAGACCACAGGCACATGGCGGCTGCCGAGGATGGCGATACGCCGCTTGCTGCGGTCCTGGAGCATGGCCAGCTCCTGGGCCAGCGTGTCGATCCGGTCCATGGCCGGCAGATCAAGGGACCGGGTCACCAGGTGCTAATCGCCGCAGTGGTTGGGGTGAAACTAGCAGCGTTCCGGAGGGTTCCGGGATCCGGCTACAACGCCGCTGGCAATTGCAGTCTCTCGAACAGCTGGCTGAAATCGCAGTGCTCTTCCACGAGGCGCACGGCATAGGTGGCCTTGACGGACTCATGCAACCGCACATGTCCGAATGCTCGCTCGATCACTTCCACGGTGGTGAGGGTGTCATGCTCTACCTTGAGCAGAGGCACCTCCAGTTCCTCGGCACGGTTGATCAGCTGCGGCAGGGGATCTCCGGCCCCGGTCAAGATGAGGCACTGGGTGCTGGCCTCCAGCGCCGCCAGCTGGATGTCGGTGCGGTCTGCCCCTGTCACCACGGCCATATTGCGGCGACGCCGAAAGAATTCCATGGCGGAATTCACGTTCATCGCTCCGATCGAGAGTGTTTCCACCAGCAGGTCGAGGCGATCGCGGCAGCAGAGCACGTCGGCTTCCAGGCGCCGGCCCAGCTCCTCCACGGTGACGCTGCGCAGCAGCGGACTGCGCGGCATCACCCCGTAGACCGGCATGCCCAGACGCTCCAGGGCCGGTTGCACGTCTTCGCGGACCCGCGCCACCGCCTCCAGGGACACGGCGTTCAGCACAACGCCGGCCAAGCGCTCGCCGAGCAGCTCCCTGGCCTGCAGCAGCGGATCGACGCTGCTGCTGTCGGCCCAGAGATGCACAAGCACCACGGAAGCATCAAGCCCTTCCGCAAGCTGGGGCAGGCTCAGGCCATACAGCATCCCTTCGCTCAGGCTGCCGGCGGCTTCCAGAAGGGCCAGGCCGTCTCCGAATCCGATCAGGGTCTGGTGCAGCTGCTCCAGGGCCGGATCACTGGAGAGATCGCCGCGCATCAGCCGGTCGCGGGCATTGTCCGGATCGAGGACAGCCAGCGATGGCAGCAGATGGTCGTCGTCGAGGTGCAGGGTTTGGGCAATGAAGCGGACGTCGGCATCGATCCCCGTGGCTCCCGGTTCGGGGGTGGTGGCCAGGGGCTTGCCGAAGCGGATGACCGCCCCCAGGTGCAGCAGCTGCCTGGCCAGCCCCAGAACCACGGCCGATTTGCCGCTGAAGGGTTCACAGGAGCCGATCAGCAGGGGGGTGGGCATGAAATGGCCTCGCTGACCAGAGGATTGGTGGTCAATTTAGTCATCGTGCTTCAGGCGGTTCCTGACGGAGTGCCCTGCCCGATCAGCAGCCAGCGCCAGAAATTGGCCGGCAGCACCTCACCCTCCCGTTCCATCAGCAACGACAGCAGCTGATGGGTGGGGATGTTGAAGGAGTAGGTGATCGGCTGCCCATCGGGACTGAATTGCTCAGTGAATGTGAGTGTGCAGCGGGCCGGTTCCAGAGGGGCCGGCTCCGCCTGCCAGCGGAGCACGAAGGGATGGGTGCCGCCGCCGCGCAGAGGCCGCTTGCCTTGAAATTGCCCCAGAGCCAGCTGTCGCAGTGCCTCCTCGATCAGTGACTGACGCCCGAGTCCGCCGCAGTAGGGGGCGAACAACGGCAGAAGTGCTGCGTCCAGCAGGGGGGTGGGCATCAGCCTTGAAGGGATCCGATCGTGCTGCGATCCATGCTGGCGCGAAATCCCTGCCCCGCGCCAGACCATGAGTGGCCCGTCTGCCGACCTTCCGCTCCGCAGCCGCCCCACGGTGGCCATCACAGGCGCCAGCGGCGCCCTCGGGAAGGCCCTGCTGAAGGCCTGGCACTGCCGCGGCGCCGAACTGGTGGCCCTGACCCACGGCACCACGATGCTGAAGCTCCAGGACGAGGCCGGCGAGGCGATTCCCTTACGTCAGGTCACCTGGCAGGTGGGGCAGGAGGAGGAACTGAGTCCAGTGCTGGAGAGCGTGGATGTGCTCGTGCTCAATCATGGTGTGAATCTCTACGGTGCCCGTGACAGTGCCGCAGTCGCCACCTCTCTGGAGGTCAATGCCCTGAGCAGCTGGCGTCTGCTGGAGCTGTTTGCCCAGGTTGCCGAGCGGCGCAGCGCGGTTGAACGGCAGGGGCGACACCGCCCCGAGGTGTGGCTCAACACCTCGGAAGCGGAGATCCAGCCGGCCCTCAGCCCTCTCTACGAGATCAGCAAGCGCCTTCTCGGGCAGGTGCTCAGCCTGCGGGCCCTGGATCTGGCCGGCAAGCCAGGCTCAGGTCTGCGGCTCCGCCGCCTGGTTCTCGGGCCGTTCCGCTCGGCCCTCAATCCGATCGGGCTGATGAGCAGCGGCTTTGTCGCCCGGGAGATCCTGCGCCAGGCGGACTGGGATCTGGGGCTGATCATTGTGACGCCCAATCCTCTGACCTATGTCCTGATGCCGTTGACGACCTTGAGCCGCTGGCTGTACTTCAGGTTGTTCAGTGGTCGCTCAGGGGCCCCAGCGCAGCCCTGAACGGCCTGCTTCAGAAGTCGCGGTCGGTGAGGATCTCACAGCCGTCGCTGGTCACCACGATGGTGTGCTCCCACTGGGCTGAGAGGCTCCCGTCGACGGTCACCACCGTCCAGCGGTCGCGCAGGGTGCGGCAATCCTTGCTGCCGGCATTGAGGATCGGCTCCACCGCCAGGGTCATGCCCGCCCGCAGCTTCATGTTGGGCAGATCGCGGGTGCGGTAGTTGAACACCGAGGGCTCCTCGTGCAGGTTGCGCCCGACGCCATGGCCGGTGTAGTCCTCCACCACCGCATAGCCATGCGCTTCGACGTGATCCTGCACGGCACCGGCGATGTCCAGCAGGGTGTTGCCGGCCTTGATGCGCGCCAGCCCCTGCATCAACGATTCCTGCGCAACGCGGGACAGGCGCTCGGCTGCTTCGCTGACTCCCTCACCGACGCAGATGGTGACGCAGCTGTCGCCGTGGTAGCCGTCGAAGTAGGCACCGGTGTCCACCTTGACCAGGTCGCCGGGCTTGATCACCCGCTTGGGGCTGGGGATGCCATGCACCACCTCGTTGTTGATGCTGGCGCAGATGCTGGCTGGAAAGCCGTGGTAGCCCTTGAAGCTGGGCACCGCCCCCATGGCACGGATGCGGGTCTCGGCATGGCGGTCGAGATCGGTGGTGGTCATACCCGGCTCCACCAGCTCGATGATCTCGCGCAGCACCGTGGCCACGATGCGGCTGGCCTTGCGCATGGTCTCCACCTCGCGCGCCGATTTGATCTCAACCCCGCGGCGACTCTTCTGAATCCGAGGCCCGGTCTGGGTGACCCCATTGGTGGTGGCGGCCGTGGTGCTGGCCAGCAGATCGGCGAACAGATTCATCGGGCCATGCACGAGGCGTGGTTGCAAGTTATCAATGGCGGGGATGTCACTGCCGTGGAGTAACGATGGCGGGAAGGAACCCGGCGGCCCCACGCCCCTCCCTGGTGGTGCGTCTGCGCCAGTGGCACGGCAGCCTGGCCCCGGTCGTGCTGGCGCCACTGCTGCTCACGGTGGCCAGTGGGGTGGCCTACCGCGTCCTGCGCGACTGGGCCGGCTGGGATCGGGATCGGGCTCACCTGCTGATGGTGCTGCACGAGGGCGAATGGCTGCGCCAGTGGTTCGGTCCCCATGGTGAAACCGTTTACGTGGTGCTGAATGGCCTGGGGCTGGTCTCGATGCTGCTCAGTGGTTCGGCCATGGCCTTCCAGCGCCTGCGGCGCCAATGGCAGAAGCTGCGTCAGGGCGTTGCTCAGGGCTGATGCCAGGGGGGGAGGCCCGAGGCCGACACGTGAGAAGGTAATCTCCTTGTTTGGCCAGGTGTCGCGGAGCTGGATGGCTCCCGCTACGGCACCCTTTGAATCGCAGGCTCCGGACTGCCATTCAGAGGACTCGCGGTTTCAGGCTGCGAGAGTGCCCCACGGACCTTCCGCCATCCCCCAACCTCCGGACCACCCCCGAACACCGACCAGCCCGTGACTGAGACCGCAGTGACAGAGACCGCAGAGAACCAGGCTGAAGCGACAGCCGACGTGGCGGAAACCAGCGCCGTGGCCACCCCCGCTGCCGCGGCTGGCGCCTCCACCGGCCGGCTCAGCCCCCAGGATCTGATCCGCGCCTTTGAGGCTGAGCAGCTCAAGAGCGATCTCCCCGACATCTATGTGGGCGACACTGTCAAGGTGGGTGTCCGCATCCGCGAGGGCAACAAGGAGCGTGTCCAGCCCTACGAGGGGGTTGTGATCGCGAAGCGCCACGGTGGCCTCAACTCCACGATCACCGTGCGCCGGATCTTCCAGGGCGTCGGTGTGGAGCGGGTCTTTATGCTCCACAGCCCCCAGGTCGCCTCCATCAAGGTGGAGCGCCGCGGTAAGGTTCGTCGTGCGAAGCTGTTCTATCTGCGAGACCGGGTGGGCAAGGCCACCCGTGTGAAGCAGCGCTTCGATCGCTGAGGTTCAGCCCTCGTTTCAACGGGGACATCGCCTTGCGCCGTTAGTTCAGTTGGTAGAACGCAGGTCTCCAAAACCTGATGTCGGGGGTTCAAGTCCTCCACGGCGCGTTCGATGTCCCCCCCCATGCCGTTTCGTCATCCAGAACATGGAGTTGGATCTACAGCCCGGCGATGTGGTGAAGGTGCTTGAGTCAGCTGCCCTCGGCTGGGTTCGTGCTCGTGTGATCCGTGTCAAGTCGGGTGGCCGTGTGGTTGTCCAGAGTGATCAAGGTCGTGAATTCACAGCCCGTGGTAATCAGGTGCGCCTGATTGAGCCGGCCGGTTTCAGGCCCTGACCGAGCCAAGCCTTGATGGTGGTGTAGAGATGTAGCTTGGTTGAAAGTTGTGAGTCTTCACGGCATTCGCCTTGATTCTTTCTGATCATCACTTTCAAACTTCATCTGCTTCTCGCCTTCAGGATTTCTGCTGCTGAGGTTGTCATCCTTCCTCAGCCATGCCGCCATGGCCGATTCCTCACGGACTCGGTCTTTTGGCGGTTTTGTGGTGCTGGTTGGATGGCCGTGGACCACGCCCGATCTTTCCCTTTCCAGGTCTCCGCAAGGGTGCCGCCAGGCCTGATCCGCGGCCGGTTTGGCTGCCGGCCTGCGGCGCTGCAATCGGTTGACGAATGGACGGGTGAACGCCGATACTCATTGGGTCGGAGGGCGGTAACGTCCGCCGCCACGGCCACCGCGTTCAGGTTTGATCTTCGGGTTTCAATCCAAAGGACTTTGATCCAGCGGATCTCTTCGAAGATTGTTGCTGTTGTAGGTTGCCACTGGTCGTGCTTCTGGCCCGGCTGGGACTGTAGTTCAATCGGTTAGAGCACCGCCCTGTCACGGCGGAAGTTGCGGGTTCGAGCCCCGTCAGTCCCGTTTTTGATTCATCCGGAGATCGCCGAAGGTGACGGTACGGGTTCGTCTGGCTCCCAGTCCTACCGGCACGCTGCACATCGGCACTGCGCGGACAGCCGTGTTCAACTGGCTCTTCGCCCGGCGCCAAGGTGGCCAGTTTCTGCTGCGCATCGAGGACACTGACAAGGAGCGCAGCCGGCAGGAGTACACCGACAACATCCTGGAGGGCCTGGCCTGGCTGGGTCTGGACTGGGACGGGGATCCGGTGATTCAGAGCACCCGTCTGGCGGAGCATCGGATGGCGATCGAGCAGTTGCTGGCCAGCGGCCATGCCTATCGCTGCTACGCCACCGAGGCCGAGCTGACGGCGATGCGGGAGCAGCAGGCGGCGGCCAGCAAGGCCCCCCGCTACGACAATCGCCACCGCGATCTCAGCCCCGAACAGGAGGCGGCCTTCATTGCCGAAGGCCGGGAGGCGGTGATCCGCTTCCGCATCGATGACGATGCCACGATCAGCTGGACGGATCTGGTGCGCGGTCCGATGCGCTGGGCCGGCAGTGACCTCGGCGGAGACATGGTGGTCGCCCGCAGGGCCCCGGCCGATCGGATCGGGGACCCGCTCTACAACCTGGTGGTGGTGGTAGACGATGCCGCCATGGCGATCACCCACGTGATCCGCGGCGAAGACCACATCGCCAACACGGCCAAGCAGCTGCTGCTTTACGACGCCCTGGGGTTGCCCCAGCCGGTCTTCGCCCACACGCCGCTGATCCTCAACAAGGAGGGCCGCAAGCTCTCCAAGCGCGATGGTGTCACCTCGATCAGCGACTTCCGCGGCATGGGGTATGACGCTGTCGCCCTCGCCAATTACATGACCCTGCTGGGCTGGTCGCCGCCGGAAGGCATGGGGGAACGGTTCACCCTCAGCGAAGCTGCCGCCGTGTTCGATTTCGAGCGCGTCAACAAAGCTGGCGCCCGCTTTGACTGGGACAAGCTGAACTGGCTGAACGGCCAGATCCTGCATGCCCTGCCTCCCAGCGAACTGAGAGAGCAGCTCCTGCCGCTCTGGGCCGAGCAAGGCTGGATTCCATCTGCCCAGATCGAGGCTGATCCGATCCAGTCGTCAGACCCGATCGAGTCAGATCCAATCAAGCCAGCACAGATTGCAGCGTCACAGAGTCAATCCTGGCAACAGGCGCTTTGCGAGTTGATCGGCCCCTCCCTCACCTTGCTCGCCGATGGTGTGGACCAAGCCAAACCCTTCTTCGAGCGGCCGGAGCTGGATCCAGCTGCGCGCGACCAGATCGGCTCCGCCCCAGCCCAGGCAGCCTTGGCTGCCCTGCTGGAGTCGCTGCGCGGCCATGGTGTCGAGGCCCCGCTGGAGGCGGAGCAGGCCCAGCAGCTGCTGGGCGCTGCCTGCAAGGCGGCCGATGTCAAGAAGGGAGTCCTGATGAAAAGTCTGCGGGCTGCCCTCTTGGGCAGCCTCCAGGGCCCAGACCTGCTCAGCACCTGGTTGCTGCTGCACCATGACGGCGAGGATCTTCAGCGCATCGAGCGCTGCCTGTGAGGCCCACGGCCATCCGCTGAGCCCCGATCAGCTAGCTGGCCACCTGATGGAACCTTCTTCACCCCCTGAGCAGGGGTTGCATCGACTGGCCTCAGGCTGAGGCTTCTGCGGTGGCTTTGCCGGCGTCTGCGTTGCCGCTCCGGGGGTCGCCGGCCTCAGGGCAGTCGGCCTCGGGATCGACGGGACTGATCAGCTGCAGCCGTTGGGCCAGCAGCCGGGCACTGAGTCCCTGCAGCCCGACGGTCATCAGGATCGTGAGGAAGACCAACCCCTGCAGCCGGCCTGCCCCAACCACACCCGCCTCCTCGAGACGAATGGCGAACAGGCTGGCCACGGCTGCGGTGACGATCCCTCGTGGTGCCAGCCAGCTGAGCAGGGTGCGCTGGGGCAGGGTGTACCCCATGCCCCAGGTGGCCAGGCCAATTGCCACCGGACGCACCACCACCATCAGGGCCAGCACGCAGGCCACCCCGCCCCAGCCGAGCGGGCTCAGCTCCGCCCAGCTGACATCGGCCGCCAGCAGCGGAAACAGCATCGTGATCGCCAACTGGGCCAGCTGACGAATCAGCCCGTCGAGTTCCTCCGCATTGGTATCGGGGCGGCGCCCCACCACCACTCCAGCCGCTACAGCAGCCGGCAGGCCCGATTCAGGCAACCAGTGTTCACAGGAGGAATACATCAGGAACAGCACCCCCAGGGTGAGCTGCAGCCGCAGGCCGGCCCGGGAGCTGGAGGGCAGGCGCCTCAGGGCTTCAGCCAGCAGGGCTCCACACACCAGGCCCACCACCAGCCCCACCCCGAGGCGCAGCAGCAGACCGGTGGCCACGGATCGCCAGCCCTGCAGATCGCCCAGCACCAGCTCGAGCAGGAGCAGCGCCAGCACCGCACCGATCGGTTCGAGCACCAGCCCCTCACCCTCCAGCACCTCCCCCAGGGGGGGCATCAGGCCGATCTGCCGCACCAGCGGGGTGACCACCGTGGGCCCGGTGGCCAAAACGATGGCGCTGAAGACACTGGCCAGTTGCCAGCTCAGGCCAGCCAGCCAATGGGCCGCCAGCAGGCCTCCCACCAGGGCCAGCACCAGACGCACCAGCACGATGCGCACCACGAGCCACTTGAGGGCATCGCCGGGCAGACGCAGGTTGATGCCGCCGTCGAAGAGCACCAGGCTCACCAGCAGGCCCACCACGGTCTCGAGGCCGATTCCCAGATCGAGCGGTTCGACCAATCCCAGCCCCGAGCGGCCGATCAGCAGGCCTGCAGAGAGCAGCAACACAACCCCCGGCAGACCGGTGAGCAGGGCGAGGGTCTGGGCCACGGCTCCGGAGAACACCGTGATGCCCCACAGCAAAGTCAGCTTCTCCGGAGTCATGCGGGAAGCCTCCGGTGGAGCTCAGTCATCCACCGATCCGAACTGGGGCTCGACCCGGATGCCGATCACAGCACTGGGGCGCACCACCAGGTATTCACCCTCCAGATCCCTGATCGGCACATTCACAAAGGCTTCCGGTGCGGATGCGGTGAGAACTTCGCCGTACCATTGCTGAAAGGCCTCCAGCGTGGCGAAGTGGATGACTTCGCGTTGGCCGCCGACAAGTAACAGATGAATGTCATAGCGGCGGGCGGTGCGGGCCATGGCGGCGAGTCGCAGCTGCGGTTCGGACCCAGGATGCCGCAAAGGACCGGGAAGGGCTTGCCCTCCTCTGGCAGGCTGGAGTGATCTGCAGGGTCCGACCGGCATGGCGGCATGGCATCGTTGATCGAGAAGGGCCATCCCGCTGCATCGCAGCCGTGCGCGACCGACGAGGTTGTCTCCCCTCCCGGTAGCAAGAGGCCACTTCTGCTGTTGGTGGATGGCCATTCCCTCGCTTTCCGCAGTTTCTATGCCTTCGCCAAGGGAGGTGACGGCGGCCTGGCGACCAAGGCCGGCGTGCCCACCAGCGTGACCTACGGCTTTCTCAAGGCTCTTCTTGACAACGCCCGTGGTCTGTCGCCCCAAGGGGTGGTGATTGCCTTTGACACGGCCGGCCCCACCTTTCGTCATGAGGCGGATGAGGCCTACAAGGCCCACCGGGATGAAGCCCCGGAGCACTTTTTCGAAGACCTGGCCAACCTGCAGGACATCCTCGCGGGCCCGCTCGACCTCCCCATCTGCATGGCCCCGGGGTTCGAGGCCGATGACGTGCTCGGCACCCTGGCCAATCGCGGGGCGGATGCCGGCTGGCGTGTGCGCATCCTTTCGGGCGATCGCGATCTGTTCCAACTGGTGGATGACCAGCGGGATATCGCCGTGCTGTACATGGGCGGCGGTCCTTACGTGAAGAATTCGGGTCCTGTGGAGATCCGCCGCGAGGGTGTGATCGCCAAGCTCGGTGTGCCGCCGGAGGAGGTAGTGGATCTCAAGGCTCTCACCGGCGACAGCTCCGACAACATTCCCGGCGTGAAGGGCGTGGGTCCCAAGACTGCGATCACCCTGCTCCGCGAGAACGGTGATCTCGATGGCGTCTATGCAGCCCTTGAAGCGCTTGAGGGCGCCAAAGCCAGCAAGGGCGCGATCAAGGGGGCTTTGAAGGGCAAGCTCAGCGCCGACAAGGAGAACGCCTATCGCTCCCGCATGTTGGCGGAGATCCTTGTGGACATTCCCTTGCCCAGGGAGCCGCGCCTGCGGCTGGGTCAGGTGAATGGGGAGGCTTTGGCCGGTGCCCTTGAGGAGTTGGAGCTGTTCAGCCTGATGCGCCAGGCCCCCAGCTTCAGCCTCGTTTTCTCGGCCGATGCACCGAACCCTGCTTCGGTGGCGGTGGAAGCCACGGCCGCGACAACGGCCTCCGGGGCAATGGCTGCCGTTGCAGCGGTCACCCCCGCGGCCGAGGTCAGTTCATCCCCGGCCGCGACCACTGGGGCTGGGGTGACTTCGGGTGCTGGGGAGGAAACATCCGCCCCGCCAGCTCTCAAGCCCGAGCTGATTCACAGCAACGAGCAGCTGGAGAGGCTGATCGTCCGGCTGATGGCTGCCACGGATTCTTCGGCCCCCATCGCCCTTGATACCGAAACCACCAGCCTCAATCCCTTCCAGGCTGAACTGGTGGGGATCGGGTTCTGCTGGGGGAATGGCCTGGAGGATGTCGCTTACATCCCGATCGGCCACGAGCCTCCGGATCCTGCGGCGCTGCAGGAGGCTTCACCGCTCCCCATGACCCAGCTGCCACTGGATCAGGTGCTCAGGGCGCTGGCTCCCTGGCTTGCCAGTGCCCAGCATCCCAAGACCCTGCAGAACGCCAAATACGACCGGCTGGTGTTGCTGCGGCACGGCCTGCCTCTGGCCGGGGTGGTGATGGACACGCTCCTGGCGGATTATCTCCGCGATGCCAATGCCAAACACGGTCTCGAGGCCCTGGCCCAGCGCAACTTCGGCTTCAACCCAATCGGATTTTCGGCGCTGGTGCCGAAAGGTGCCACTTTCGCCGCGGTGCCGATCGAGGCAGCTGCCTCCTACTGCGGCATGGATGTGCACTTGACCTGGAGGCTCACCGGGCTGCTGAAGCAGCAGCTGAGCGAGCTCGGGGAGGCTCTGCCCACGCTGTTGGAACAGGTGGAGCTCCCGCTCGAACCTGTGCTGGCGCTGATGGAAGCCACAGGCATCCGCATTGACAGCACCTATCTGAGCAGCCTGAGTCAGGAGCTCGCCGACGCTCTGGCCAGCCTGGAGCAGCGAGCGAAGCAAGCCGCAGGCGTTGAGTTCAACCTCGCGTCACCCAAACAGCTGGGTGAGCTGCTGTTCGACACCCTGGGTCTTGACCGCAAGAAATCGCGGAGGACCAAAACCGGCTGGAGCACCGACGCAGCCGTTCTGGAAAAGCTGGAAGATGCCCATCCGGTCGTACCGCTTGTGCTGGAGCACCGCACCCTCAGCAAGCTCAAGAGCACCTACGTGGATGCGCTCCCGGCCCTGGTTGAGCCTGAAACCGGTCGGGTACATACGGATTTCAACCAGGCCGTGACCGCCACCGGGCGGCTCTCGAGCAGCAATCCCAACCTGCAGAACATCCCAATCCGCACCGAGTTCAGTCGCCGGATTCGCAAGGCGTTTCTGCCCCAGGAGGGCTGGCAGCTGATCAGCGCCGATTACTCCCAGATCGAGCTGCGCATCCTCACCCACCTCTCGGGCGAGGAGGTGCTGCTGCAGGCCTACCGCAGTGGCGACGATGTGCATGCCCTCACCGCCAGGTTGCTGCTCGAGAAGGAGGAGGTCACTCCTGAAGAGCGCCGCCTCGGCAAGACGATCAACTTCGGGGTGATCTACGGCATGGGTGCCCAGCGATTCGCGCGCGAGACCGGCGTCAGCCAGGCCGTCGCCAAGGAGTTCCTGAGCAAGTACAAGCAGCGCTACCCGAAGGTGTTCGCCTTCCTGGAGTTGCAGGAACGGCTGGCTCTCTCCCGTGGCTATGTGGAAACGATCCTGGGCCGCCGACGGCCCTTCGCCTTTGATCCCCATGGGCTGGGGCGCTTGCTCGGCAAGGATCCGCTTTCGATCGACCTCGCGGTGGCCCATCGTGGCGGTCTGGAAGCCCAGCAGTTGCGGGCGGCTGCCAACGCACCGATTCAGGGCTCTTCGGCAGACATCATCAAGCTGGCGATGATTCAATTGCAGAGAGAGCTGCAGAGCCGCTCCCTGGCGGCTCGGCTTCTGCTGCAGGTTCACGATGAACTGGTGCTCGAAAGTGCCCCGGAGGCGGTGGAGGAGGTGCTGGCACTGACCCGTCGCACAATGGAAGGGGCCGTGAGGCTCTCGGTTCCGCTGAGGGTGGAGACCGGTGTGGGACCCAACTGGATGGAGGCGAAGTAGGGCCAATGCCCGTGCTTCGCTCGCATGTCTGGGTTGACGTGAGCGTTGCTCAGGGTGCCGCTGGTTTTGGTGCTGAGGTTTTGGGGGGCGCCGCTTTCGGTGCTGCTGGCTGCGGTGTGGAGGTTTTCGGGGCAGCAGTCTTCGGCACCGCAGGCTTCGGGGTCGTCGTCTTCGGTGCTGCTGACCTGGGGGCCGCATTGTCCGTCCCGGCTGACTGGCCAGCCGGGGGCGGGGTGGCTGGGGTTGAGGCCGGGGTGACGTTGGCGCAGAGGTTGGCCATCATTTCGTCCTCACCGCCCAGGGTGGTGGATTCGCCGCGGGAGAAGGGCAGCCGCCAGGTCTCCCAGGGGCTCTCACCCACCCGGCGGGTAAGTTTGAGGGTGTCACAATGAACGGCCACGCTGCCGGTCACAGGCGGGTCGCCGCACGAAACGCCCGTAGTGCGCACATTGCCCTCGGCCAGCCGCCAGCCGGCCCAGTCGTAGCGGCAGGCGCCAAAGACACGCCAGCGGGGTGCCTTGAGACTGCGGATTTTCTCCAGCAATGCCTTTTCGCGGGCTCCAGGTGCCTCGCCGTTGTCTGAGGCGGGGGCTGGTTCAGTGGCGGCGGGAGCCGGCGCAGCGGCACCACCACCCGGTTGGGCCTCCACCGCTGCAACGCCTCCCGGCTGCAGAGCCAGTTCCAGGGGCAGCAGCAGCGCCAGCAGCGGAACAGCCCCCAGACGCCAGGCCTGAAGGCGGGGTGGTGCGGGATCAGCTCCGGAGGGAGTGGCTGTGTGTGGGGTCGTCGTCGCCATGGGCCTCAGGCCTGCATTGCCTTGGTCTCAAGCCTGAAGCATGGCGGCCCTGCTTGCCAACCGGAACGGATCAGGCCGGTTGCAGGGCCTCGTACGCCGTGCAGAACGCTTCACCGAGCGCCTCACGCAGGATCCTGTCCTGCCGGAAGGCATCACGGGCTTCGGCCAGGCTGGATGGCAGGCGTGCCGCCTGATCGGCGGACGGTGGGGTGGCATCGGTGTCGGCATCGCTGCGCGGGCCGGGATCGAGCTGGCGCGCGATGCCATCCAGGCCGGCGGCCAGCGCCCCGGCCTGCAGCAGATATGGATTGGTGGCACCATCGGGCAGGCGCAGCTCCAGCCGTTGATCGTCTGGAATCCGCACCATGTGGGTGCGGTTGTTGCCGCCGTAGCTGATCCAGCCCGGCGACCAGTTGGAGCCGGAGGCGGTGTTGGTGCGGGCCAGCCGCCGATAGCTGGCAGAGATGGGATTGGTGAGGGCGCAGAGGGCGGGCGCATGGGCCAGCAACCCGCCCAGAAAGTGATACGCCAGCTTCGACAGGCCCAGGGGCCCCGCACCATCGTGGAACAGGTTGCGACCCTGATCGTCCCAGAGGGAGCAATGGAGATGGGCACCGTTGCCGGTGAGCTCGGCGACCGGCTTGGGGGCGAAGCTCACCCAGCGGCCGTAGCGCTCCGCCACCGCCTGGGCCATCACTCGGAAGAAGGCGTGGCGGTCCGCCGTGATCAGGGCATCGGCGAAGGTCCAGTTGATCTCGAACTGACCGTTGGCATCTTCGTGGTCGGCCTGGTACGGGCCCCAGCCCAGGGTTTCCATGCCATCGAGCAGTTCACTGATCAGCGGATAGTTGCGCATCAGGGCAAGTTGGTCGTAGCAGGGTTTGCTCTGCTGATCGTGGCGATCGGCGATCACTCCCCGTTCCGGGTCGAGCAGGAAGAACTCAGGTTCCACGCCGGTGCGGAAATGCAGACCCTGGGCCGCCGCCCGTTCCAGCTGGCGCTGCAGCACCCGCCGTGGCGATTGCTCCAGCGGGATTCCCTCCACCACCAGATCGGTGGCGACCCAGGCCACAGTCGGCTGCCAGGGCAGCACCATCAAGCTGGCGGGATCCGGGATGGCCAGCACATCCGGATCGGCCGGGCTCATGTGCAGCCAGGCAGCAAAGCCCGCGAAGCCGGCACCGCTGTCGGCCATCGCCGCCGCCGCCGTGGCCGGCACCAGCTTGGCCCGTTGCACCCCGAACAGATCGCAGAAGGAGAACAGGACATGACGCAGGTTGTGGTCGGCGGCGTAGCGAGCCAGGTCGGTCATGCGGGGGCTCAACGGTGAAGAGGTGGGTCGAAGTCGGGGTGAGTGGAGAAAGGCGAACGGGGATCAGTCGTTCGTCAGCGCGTCGGCGAGCAGCGTGTCCAGTGCCGCTCGGATCACGGCCTGCACCTCCGGAGCATCGCGCGGGTTTCCGGCCCGGTGGCCCAGCACCGACTCGATCCGGCGGAACTGCGCCCCGGGGATCAGGCGGGCCTCGGCGGCACAGTCGTCCGGCGTGAAATAGAGGTCGTGACTGCCGGCCATCACCAGGGTGTCGGCCGTGATCCGGCCCAGGGCTGCCGCGAGATCATCGCCGCAACCTGCCGCGGCGGCCACGTCGTTGGCCAGCCACACATCCAGCATGGTGAGCAGGTCGTGGGGATCGTGGCGCCGGTAGGCCGGCAACCAGGCCTGCTCCACGTACTCCTCCACGCTGGCGTAGCCCTGCCGCCGGTAGGGCTCCGCCCGGTAGAAGGGCTGGCTGGCGGCCCAGCTGGCATAGATCAGTGCAAAGGTGCGCAGCCCCGCCTCTGGAACCCCCTCAAAGCCCGTGCCGTTCCAGCAGGGATCAGCGGTGAGAGCCTGGCGCAGGCTGAGCAGGAAGAGACGATTGTGGGGGGTGGTGCGGGCTGTGCCACAGAGACAGCAGAGGCGCTGAGCCCGCTGCGGTTCCAGCACTCCCCAGTGATAGGCCTGCTGGGCCCCCATCGACCAGCCGTAGACCAGGGCCGGTCGCTCCACCTTGAACACCTCTTCCAGCAACCGCACCTGGGCCCGCAGGTTGTCGCGGTGATCCAGCAACCAGCCGTTCTCCGGCAAGCCGAGGTCGCTGTTGCTGGGACTGCTCGACACGCCGTTGCCGAACTGGTTCACCAGCACGATGCACCAGTGCTCGGGGTCGAGGATCGGTCCCACCACCCAGTCGATGTCGTCTGGCCGGGCTCCGTAGGAACTGGGATAGAGCACCAGATTGGAGCGATCAGCGGCCAGGGTTCCGTAGACCCGGTAGCGCAGCTGGGCCTGGGGAAGGATGCGGCCGCAGGCCAGCGAAACATCACCGAGCTCGAAGGTTTGATCGAGGTTGCTGCCCGGGTCGCCGCTGCTCACAGGGCCAGAGCCGCCAGGTTGCCCAGGAAGCCGCGATGCACCGCCAGATAACCCGGGGAGCAATGGACCAGTTGGGGGGCCAGCTGGTCGTGGGCCTGGGGCAGGGCGTGGAAAGGAAGGGACGGGTAGAGATGGTGTTCCGTATGGAACGGCATGTTCCACATCAGCCAGCGCAGCGGCGCCAGGGTGAGGGTGGTGCGGGTATTGCGCAACCCATCGGCGCTGGTGCTGCAGCCCCCGTGTTCGGCGAGGAGCACAAACCGCAGCAGCGGCTGGCCCACCGCCAGAGGCAGGAGCCAGTCGAACAGCAGCAGCGGCCTACCCAGCGGAATCGAGACCAACAGAACAGCGGCGTAGACCGCAAATTGGAGGCGCACCGAACGGGCGACCGCGGCGGTGGCCTCCGGGGGGATGTAGGGGGCGCCGGCGAAGTCGCCCCGGAGCGCGCGCCAATGGCCCTGAATCTTGCCGAGCCACCAGGGCAGTCCGCTCAGCTCCAGCAGGTAGGCCGGCAGGGTGCTCGGTGGTGCGTCCTCCAGCTCCGGATCCAGCCCGATCTGGTGGGTGAAGCGGTGGTGCCACTGGTGATAGCGGCGGTAGAAATCAGCGTTGTAGAAGCTCAGAACGCCCATCCACCAGGCCACCGTATCGTTGATCGAACGGCTGGCGAAGGCGGTGCGATGGCCGCATTCATGCATGGCGCAGAAGCCGAAGGCCAGGGCCCAGCCCAGCAGCAGCACCCCTACCAGCTTCACCACCAGAAGCAGCGGTGGCGAAGCAGCGGGGATCAGGGCGGTTGGTGTGATCCACAGCGCCGCGCCCAGCCCCAGCAGGGTGAGATGGCCGATCAGCTGAGCCCAGCCCTCGTCATCGCGGCGGCGATTGAAGACGGCGAGCTGCTCACTGCTCAGCAGCAACGGCTGATCGCCAGGCTCGGCGGCCATCTCACCAGCGGGGGGGTCGGGGGGCAGGGCCGATGGAGCCATCCCCGGCGTGCTGCCAAGGGTCGGAGATTCGCTCGGGAACGGTTGGCCGGCGCGGGTGGGCACGCTCGAACAGGCAGGCTGAGCCCATCATCGTGTCGACAGGAGAACGGCTGGCGGGTTCAGACTGAACCTCCCATCCTTCTGTGCATGGCCGACAGCCTCTCTCAACGCCTGGATCGGGCCTTGGCCCGGGCTGGAACGACGGCAGTGCTGCCCCTGTTGATTCTGGCGATTCCCTGGACCCAGGAATTGATCGATCAGATCTTCTTCGGCGGAACCTGGAATCTGCCGATGGTGCGCGGTGGATCATTTCTCGGGGTGCTCACCGCCCCCTTCAGCCACAGCGGTTTCGCTCACCTGATCAGCAACTCCGTCTGGTTCCTGCCGCTGTCCTGGCTGGTGCTGGCCAAAAGTCATCGTGATTATCTCGCGGTATGGATCGGCGTCTACCTCACCGCCATCCCGGTGTGGCTGTTCTGGCCAATCGGCAGCCACGGATTGTCTGGAGTTGTGTATGGCTTGCTCGGTTATCTTCTCCTGATTGGTGTGCTGGAGCGGCGCCCGCTCTCGATCCTGATCACGTTGGTTGCCTTGGTGGGCTACGGGGGCCTGATCCCGACCCTCCTGCCCTTTCTGACCCCGCCTGGAGTCAGCTGGATCGGTCACGCCTCGGGATTTGCCGGAGGCGTGCTGGCTGCCCTGGCGGTGCACCGGGATTGAGGCGAGCGCCGGTCGTGCGGTGGCTCGTGCTGGGATCGCGATCCCGGATCCGGTGGCGATCTGCTGACAACGCGATCCGAAAACGGCGGGATTCCCCGACGATGGATGTCACAAATCTGAACGAAGCCGATGGAGTCCCTGGGTAAAGCCGTAGCCAATCTCTCCAACCTCACGATTCGACAGCTTCGTCAACTCGCCAGCAGCCTGGGGTTGCCTCGCTACAGCCTTGCCACCAAAGAGGGCTTGGTTCAGGCGATTGGTAAGCGAACCCAGATTCCCTACGGCGAAAGCAGTCCAGAGGCTGGGTCTGCCGCCCCGATGCCTGTCTCCATCTCTGAACCCACCGATGGCGTCAGTCCTGAACCGGTGGTTCCGGTGTCTGTGGAGGCGATGCAGACGCAGGTGGTGTTCTTGCCACGCGATCCCTCCTGGGCCTATTGCTTCTGGACCATCTCCCAGGAGGATCGCGAACGGATGGCCGCCTCAGGCGCCACCAGTCTCTGCCTGCGCGTGGCTGATGTGACAGGTCTCTCCGGCGGCACCGCCCATCCCCATGCCCTTCAGGAAGTGGTGGTCGAATCCAGGAGCAGCGAGTGGTTCCTGCCGGTGCCGATGCCGGATCGTGATTACCGCGTCGAGCTTGGCGCCCGTCTCTCCGCTGGTGGCTGGCTCTCGTTGGCCTTCTCCTCAGTGGCACGTATGCCTGCCGCGGAACCCAGCATGGAGGTGGCCGATGCTTTTGTCCCCTTCGAGCTCGGGGTTCTGCCCATGGCCGATGCGAGTGTTGAGCCGAGCATGCCGGCAGCACCAACGGGCCAGCATGAGCGGTTCTATCAGCAGTCCATGCGCCAGGTGCGTCGTGTGGGATCGGAAATCTTTCAGGACAGCACCGATGATCTCCATGGGGCTGGTCGCGCTGGCCTAACCGATTCCGGTGCCGGACCCTGGGCTAGCGGCCGGCAGGCCTCTGGCGTGGGTGGGGTGATGGCGCGTCAGCGCAGCTTCTGGCTGGTGGCTGACGCCGAACTGATCGTCTATGGCGCCACCGACCCGGCCGCGACGCTCAGCATTGGAGGCGAAACGGTGCCCCTCTCGGCAGATGGCACCTTCCGCCTCCAGGTTCCCTTCCGCGATGGCCAGCAGCTGTACGCGATCGAAGCCGTGGCAGCCGATGGCGAGCAGCGCCGCCACATCACCCTGCAGTTCGAGCGCAACACCCCCGAGGAGCACACCAATCCCAAGGACATGGCTGCTATGGAGTGGTTCTGATTCCGCAGCGTTGCCGCTGATGACAGGATGGATCCACCGCTTCAGCCGGTGACTCCGACCAACAACCCCAGGGCCCTCCATCCGGTCCTGGGGGTTTTTTGCATCCGTTGCACTCCGGTATGGAGAGGGACCTTCCGCCTGGCCCCTCACCGGTTGGCCAGACCTGCGAATGGGGAGCTCCGAGGGGCCAGCGGTCAAGGGGTGGGGCCTTTCCCCCAAGTCGCCTACGGATCGGCCATCAATGGCTGCGTCTCACGCGGAAACCTGTGGAAAAACCCCGGAAAATGGGGGAAAACTGCCCAGAACAGGGGAAAACCCCGATTTCACAGCCTTCGTGATCCTTGACGATCGACACCACTCGGTAGCGAAACGAACCTTGCCGGTCGACGACCTCGGTCACGATGAATCTGCGGAAGATGCCCCTAGGGTTCCGATCCCTTTTCAGGGATGACTGGTCCGAGAGGGGTTCACCGCTGGTGCTGTTGTCCCCTGGGAGAACGCCACCGGCGGCGGCACGGAGGGAGAAAAGCCCGGGAGACCGCAACGCCCAATCACTCCCGTGCCATGACTGATTCCAGTGGCGCCAGCGCTGCCTTTGACCGGCGCTCCGGCGGCAATCCATCTTTGGGCATGCAAGGGCGGCAGGCTCTAGAGAAGGAAGCGGCCCTGCCGCTGACGGGCTGGCAGATGGAAGTGGATCAGGCCCACGCCTGGGGTCTTGAGGCGGCCGAGAGCATCGTCGATCGGCGCATCTCCACCTTCTCGCGCGGTGAGCTGCCCCATTTTGCGGGCATCAATACCTTCATGAAGGCTCCTTACCTGGAGGACGTGCACCGGGTAGGTGAGTTCGATGTGGCGATCGTGGGAGTGCCGCACGACTCGGGCACCACCTACCGCCCCGGAACCCGCTTCGGTCCGCAGGGCATCCGCCGCATCTCGGCCCTCTACACCCCCTACAACTACGAAATGGGGGTGGATCTGCGCGAGTCGATCAAGCTCTGCGACGTGGGTGACATCTTCACCATTCCCGCCAACAACGAGAAAAGCTTCGATCAGATCTCCAAGGGCGTTGCCCACGTCTTTGCCAGTGGCGCCTTCCCGATCATCCTCGGTGGCGACCATTCAATCGGCTTCCCGACCGTGCGTGGTGTCTGCCGCCATCTGGGCGACAAGAAAGTGGGCATCATCCATTTCGATCGCCATGTCGATACGCAGGAGATCGATCTGGATGAGCGGATGCATACCTGCCCCTGGTTTCATGCCACCAACATGGCCAATGCCCCGGCCAGGAACCTGGTGCAGCTCGGTATCGGTGGCTGGCAGGTGCCTCGGGAAGGCGTGAAGGTCTGCCGTGAGCGCGGCACCAATGTGCTCACCGTCACCGACATCACCGAGATGGGGCTCGAGGCGGCGGCCAAGTTTGCGATCGAGCGGGCCACTGACGGCACGGACTGTGTCTACATCTCCTTCGACATTGATTGCATCGATGCCGGCTTCGTGCCCGGCACAGGCTGGCCGGAGCCCGGTGGCTTGCTGCCGCGCGAGGCCCTGAAACTGCTCGAACTGATCGTGCGCAATGTGCCGGTCTGCGGCCTTGAAATCGTTGAAGTCTCCCCTCCCTATGACATCAGCGACATGACCTCCCTGATGGCCACCCGGGTGATCTGCGACACCATGGCTCACCTGGTGGTGAGTGGTCAGTTGCCACGCCGCGAGAAGCCAACCTGGATCTCCCCGGACTGCAACATGCATGTGGATCAGGCCTGGAGGTGAGCCATGCATGAAGTCGATATGACCAAGTGCCTGTTGCTCTCGCTGCAGGAGTGGAAGCTTCAGCACGCTCCCCGCGTTCCTGTGGTGGAGGTGGTGCATCTTCAGGTGGGTGATTTCACCTGCGTCGAGCCGGATGCCCTGAGGTTCACCTATGCCGCGGCGGTTCAGACGACGTGGTTGGCGGGCTCAGAGTTACGGATCGAGCGCATTCCCCTGCAGGCACGCTGTGTGGTCTGCCAGGCCACCTACAGCCCGAATCCGCAGCAGGCCTACCAGTCCCCCTGCTGCAACCACCCGATGGAGGAGATCCTCAGTGGTCGGGAACTGAAGATCCGCTCCATCGATTACGGCTTCCCTGATGCGGCTCATCCAGCCCAATCAGCTCCTGACGGCACGGCCAGCCCAAGCCTGCGGTCAAGCCCTCGGCAACAGGCCGAAGCGATCGTGCCGGAGCCCTGCCCTGTGGCCTGAAGCCTCAGTCCGAGCCCGCCGTCTGCAGAAATCCTCCGCTCCAGCCTTTTGTCGCTCGGCTCGGAGCCCTCTCCCCGGTGAGCACTCCCCGGTGAACCTGAACTCCCGGTTTCCAGGGCGACCACTGATCGATCCCGTTCTTCATTCTTGCTGACCCCCATGCACATGCCCCTTGAGGACAGCCTTGGACTCAACCTGTTGGCTGCCAATCAGCACCAGGCGGAGCACAACCGCGCCCATTTTGACGCCTGGAATCTGCTGTGCCTCAACGTGATGAGCAGCCCCGGTGCCGGCAAGACCGCCTTGCTGGAGCGCAGCCTCGCCGATCTGGCCAGCCGCTGGCAGATGGCCGTGCTGGAGGGTGACATGACCACCCAGCTCGACGCTGAGCGACTGGAGGCGGTGGGTGTGCCTGTGGTGCCGATCACCACCGGCCGCGCCTGCCATCTGGATGCGGCGATGGTGAGTGGAGGTTTAACGCTGCTGCGTCAGCGCCTTGACCCGGCTGATCTGGATCTGCTCTGGGTGGAGAACGTGGGCAATCTGGTCTGCCCGGCTGAATTCGAGGTGGGCGAGCACCGCAAGGTGGCCCTGCTCAGTGTCACCGAAGGCGATGACAAACCGCTCAAGTATCCGGTGATGTTCCGCGAAGCGGATTGTGTGTTGATCACCAAGGTGGATCTGTTGCCCTATCTGCCTGTGGACGTGGAGCGGATCGAAGCCCATATCCATCAGGTCAATCCCCGCGCGGACGTCTTCCAGCTCTCGGCCATCAGTGGCATCGGCTTCGCTGCCTGGCACGACTGGCTGCAACGGCAACGCGATGCCACAACCTCATCCACAACCCTCTCTCCCAGGGTGCGGTCCGATCAGGCCAGTGCCGCCGCACTCATGGGGGCTTGATGGTGTCGTCATTGACCCAGCCCCAGGTCACCCCTGGCTCGCTTCCCAGCGATCCTGCCGCCCTGCGGGACCACCTGCAGCGGCGTGGGGTTCGCTACGCCCTGGCGAGCTTCGTGGATCTGCACGGGATCGGCAAGGCCAAGGCGGTGCCGATCGACCATCTCCCCGACATGCTGGCGGGATCGGAGCTGTTCACCGGAGCCGCCCTGGATGGTGTGCCTCAGGACGTCAGCGACGATGAAGTGGCTGCCATTCCTGATCCTGCCAGCACCACGGTGTTGCCCTGGCGGCCTGATGTGGCCTGGCTGGCCAGTGATCTGCATCTGCATGGTCAACCCTTCGAGGCCTGCAGCCGTTCGATCCTGGGCCGCGTGCGTCAGCAGGCTGCGGCGATGGGGTTTCGCTTTCAGCTGGGCATTGAAACGGAGTTCTTTGTGCTGCGCCGCAGTGCGGACGGCACCCTGGAACCTGCCAGCCACCGAGACACCCTCGATAAACCCTGCTACGACCTGATCGGCCTGCTCGACAACCTCGACTGGCTCGATGAGCTGGTGCAGGCCATGAACAGCCTCGGCTGGGGCGTGTACTCCTTCGATCACGAAGATGGCAATGGCCAGTTCGAGGTGGATTTCGCCTATGCCGATGTGCTCACCATGGCGGATCGGCTGATCTTCTTTCGCCTGATGGCCAAGGAGATCGCCCAGCGCCATGGCCTGATCGCCAGCTTCATGCCGAAGCCGTTCGCGAACCGAACCGGTAGCGGCGCCCACTACAATATGTCGCTGGCGGATCTGAACAGCGGCAGCAATCTGTTCGCGCCTGAGGCTGGTGAGGATGGTGGCATCAGCCAGCTGGCCCGTCAGTTCATCGCCGGCGTACTGCGCCATGCGCCTGCGATCTGTGCGGTGATCGCCCCCACTGTGAACAGCTACAAGCGGTTGGTGATGCAGGGGAGCATGTCGGGCTTCACCTGGGCGCCGGTGTTCATCAGCTATGGCAACAACAATCGCACCAATATGCTGCGGATTCCATCGGCGGGATCGCGGCTGGAATGCCGCGCTGCAGATATCTCCTGCAATCCCTATCTGGGATCGGCACTGATGCTGGCGGCAGGGCTGGAGGGAATCCGAAAGCAGCTCGATCCTGGCCCACCCAACCTCGACAACGCCTACACCCTCAGCCCAGAAGAACGGCAGCGTCGAGGCCTGACCCTGCTGCCAAGGACCTTGGAGGAAGCGATTGATTCTTTTGCAGCCGATCCATTATGCCGCTCTGTATTCGGTGATGCCATGTTCGACGCCTTTGTGACCTACAAACGTCAGGAATGGGCCGATTATCACGGTTCCATTTCCGAGTGGGAACGGCAGCGCTATCTCGAGTTCTTCTGAGCACTCCTCCACGTTTCCATCACACCGGCTGAACCCAATGACTTGTGACATCACCGTCCCTGTCAATCTCCAGACGATCGAGCCGGCCAGCTCCTGACGTCACCCCACTCCTGGTCACCTGTTCCCTGATTATTTGATCCCCCATGCGTCTTCGTTTCCCACTTCGCCCCCACAGCTCTGCTGGTCGCGGTGCCCGCAGGGGGCGCCTCCTTAGTCTGTCCTTGATCCTGATGGCTGCGCTTGGCAGCGGCCTGCTGGCGGCTTGCCAGAAGCCCACCGGTACCGAGGTGCCTGTTCGGATCGGCTTCAGCGCTTGGCCGGGTTGGATTCCCTGGCAGGTGACGGATGAGAAGGGGTTGTTCACCGCCGCCGGTGTGCCCGTGACGCTGCAGTGGTTCGACGGGTATCTCGACTCGATCAACGCGCTGAATGCCGGCCAGCTCGATTGCAACAGCCAGACGCTCGGTGACACGATCAGTTCGATCGCTGGTGGCGCCGATCTGCAGGTGGTGCTCACCAACGACAACTCAACGGGCAACGATCAGATCATCGTGGCTCCAGGCATCACCAGCGTGGCCGATCTCAAGGGCAGGAAGGTAGCCGCGGAGGAGGGCACCGTCGATCACTATCTGCTGCTTCTCGGCCTCAAGAAGGCGGGCCTTTCCTCCAGCGACATCACCTTTGTTCCTCTGGAAACCGGTGCCGCCGCCGCAGCCTTTGTCGCCGGCCAGGTGGACGCGGTCGGTGTCTTTGCTCCTTTCACGACCCAGGCCCTCAAGCGTGAGGGCAGCACCACCCTGTTCTCCTCCAAGGACTTCCCTGGCGCCATCAGCGACCATCTGGTCTGCCGCACGGAGTTCGTGGCAAAAAATCCTGAGAAGGTCCAGAAAATCGTCGATGCCTGGTTTGCCACGCTTGCCACGATGAAGGCGGAACCCGGACCCACGCTGGCGATTCTGGCCAAGCGTGCCGGTGTGAGCGAAGAGGAGTACAAGGCCTACGACGCCGGAACCACGATTCTCACCCTGGAGCAGAACCGGGAGGCCTTCAAGCCCGGCAACACGATGGCCTCTCTTCCCTTCGCGGCAGACCAGATCAGCCTCTTCCTCCAGGAGGTGGGCTTGGCCAAGACGCCTCCCAAGCTCGACGGACTGCTCGACTCCAGGTTTGTCGACGCCACTCCCTGACGTCCTCTCCCCCAACCGCCGCTGACGCGATGAGCACCCCACTGCGCCGCATCCAACGGGCCCTTGATCAACCCTGGCTTCTCGGAGTCTCCGGTCTCCTGGTGGTTCTGCTGGCTTGGTATCTGATCGCTTCCAGCGGCGTGGTGGATCCCTTGTTTCTGCCAAGCCCTGCTGCGGTGTGGGCGGCCGGTTCCGCTCAGGCTCGCGAGGGCATCCTGTTCAACGATGCCATGGCCAGTATTGGGCGGGTGATCGGCGGATTTGCACTTTCGGCAATCGTGGCCCTGCCCCTGGGGATCGCCATGGGCAGCAGCCGGGTGATCTGCCAGTTGCTGGAGCCATTGCTGGGACTGATCCGATACATGCCGGCGCCGGCCTTCATTCCGTTGCTGATTATCTACTTCGGCCTGGGTGAGTTACCCAAAATCCTGTTGATCTTTATTGGCACCCTGTTCTTCAATACCCTGATGATCATGGATGCTGTGAAGTTCGTTCCAATCGAGCTAATTGAAACGGCGCGCACCCTGGGGGGAAGATCCAGTCAGATCCTTCTGAAGGTGGTGACGCCCTGCATTGCACCTCAGGTTCTCGATGCTTATCGCATCAATATGGCGGCAGCCTGGAACCTCGTGATCGTGGCCGAATTGGTTGCGGCGAACGAAGGCCTTGGAAAACGCATTAGCCTGGCCCAGCGCTTTCTGCGAACGGATGAGATCTTCGTTGGTCTCATTGTCATCGGCCTGATCGGTCTTGCAATCGATCTCGGCTTTCGCTTTGTCATGAAACGCTCCTGTGCCTGGGCGAACTGAACCTTTCGCTGCATCGTCTCTTTCCCCATGCATCTCTCGGTCTGCGGCGTCAGCAAGTGGTTCGGTCACGGATCAGCCGCCAAGCTTGTGCTGGACAACATCTCTTTTGATCTTCATTCCGGTGAATTCGTGGCCCTGGTGGGCAGCTCAGGCTCAGGAAAATCCACCATGATGCGGCTGGTGGCAGGTCTCGAGCCTGCCAGCACCGGCAGGATTCTTGTGGATGGGCAGCCGGTGCGGGGGCCCGGTCACGACCGCGGCATGGTGTTCCAGAAGTACAGCCTCTATCCCTGGATGAGTGCCGCTGCCAATGTGGCTTTCGGCATGCGGTTACAGGGGCTGCCGGCCTCGGAAGTCAAGGAGCGCACCGCATATTTTCTGGAGGTGGTGGGACTGGCCGATGCGGCCCGCAGGCTGCCGCGCGAACTTTCGGGGGGCATGCAGCAGCGTGTTGCTATTGCCAGGGCCCTGGCGGCAGACCCCAAGGTGCTCTTGCTGGATGAACCGTTCGGTGCCCTGGACCTGCAGATTCGTGAGTCGATGCAGGAGTTCCTGCACGATCTCTGGCGGCGCACCGGCCTGACGGCTCTCCTGATCACTCACGATCTGGAAGAGGCCCTGCTGCTGGCCCAGCGGGTTCACATCATGGCGCCCCGACCCGGACGGCTTGTTCAGACGGTGGAGGCTGATCTGGACCGCAGGGATCTCGCCCATCTGCGCGTCACGCCGCGCTTCCTGGAGCTGCGCGAAGAGCTGGCTCGCAGCCTGCGACAACTGGACGCCGCAGCGCCCGCAGCGGTGTCTGCGACGTGAGTTCCATCGCAGTCTGGAGGCAGCAGGTCAGCGACGGGTTTGACCAGATAAATCCTAGGAAGGGCTGGGGTCCTGGAAGTGTTCCGGCAGAATTCCAAGATAGGCCGCTTCGCGGAACAGATCCTGCCGGGTGGCGTCATCGCCATGCTGCAGGGCCGCCTGATAACGCTGCCGCAACGAATCCACCAGGGACTGACGACGAGGCTCCGGGATGGAAGGGGAATCGGGGGTTTGCATGAGCCGATCCTATCGATTGCCATGGGGGAAGATGGCGCCATGAGCACCCCTTTCTTCAGCGATCCCGGCCTGGCGGCTTTTGGATCGGGGTTGACGGCGATCACCCTGGCAGAAGTCGGGGATAAGACCTTTTTTGTCGCCCTGCTGCTGGCGGCGCGTCACAGCGGTCGCACTGTGTTCCTCGGTGCTTTTGCCGCGCTCAGTGCTGTGACGCTTCTGTCGCTAGGCGTGGGCTACGGCTTGCGCGAACTGCTGCCGGCTGCGTTGATGCCCTGGTTGGCTGCCCTGCTCTTTCTGGGCTTCGGCGCCAAGCTCCTGCTGGATGCGCAACGCCTGCCGGCAGATGACGGATCGGACGAGGAGGAGGAAGCGGCCGCTCTCGTGCAGCAGGCGGAGGGGCGAGGGGAGGCCGATAAGCCCGGAGGTGTGATCTGGGAAGCCTTCAGCCTGGTGTTTCTGGCCGAACTCGGAGATCGGACCCAGATTGCCACCATCCTGCTGGCCGCAGCTCCGGCCTTCACCTTGGTGGGCCTGGTGGCCGGCACTCTGCTGGGCCATGCCCTTGTCACGGCCCTGGCGATCCTGGCCGGCAAGTGGATCGGCCAGCGCATTCAGGAGCGACTGCTCTATCGGCTCAGCGGGGGCCTGTTTCTGGCGTTCGGTCTCGTTTCGCTGCGCCAGGCGATCGGAGTGATGGCCGACAGCTGAGGGTCGGGGGTGTTGCTCTGTGCACTGTTGCGGTGGCTCATGTTTTCCACAGGCCCTGCGCTAGCCAGTCGATCAGCCAACCCATGTTCGGTCTGAACTGTGGAAAACAGTCCGTTTTCTGGGGAAAGCTGCTGCGTTTTGTGGAAAACCAACGCGTTGTGGTTTTTCTTTCTCTCTCGGATGCAACCTGGCCTGGATCCAACAGCGCGCCTTTTCCGGGTACTGGCTGGGGATGTGGCGGTCCGTGGACAACCCGGAATCGGCTGATTAGGTTCCAGATATCCGCACGGGGAACGCCATGCACACCCATGACATGGAAAACCATGACAACCTCTACGCCGATGAGGTGGCCATGGTGGCCGGCGAAACCGGCGCCGATGCCCAGATGCATGCCTATTGGGCAGTCGGAGCCATTGCCGTGATGGTTTCCGTGCTCGGCATCGCCCTGATCGTGACCTGAGTGAGCCTGGATGGAGCGGGTTGACGCCTACCCTCGTCCACCTCGGCTAGAGCCATGTCAGCGGCACATCCGCGTGGAGGCTCTGGGCATGGTGCTGGCTGAGACGCACCTCAGCCTGCGGGTGCTTGAGACCTTCCATCCACCCACCTATTACCTGCCCCCCGAGGCCGTCAATCACGCGATGCTGCAGCCTGCCCCTGGCTCCAGCTTCTGTGAATGGAAGGGGGTGGCTCGCTATTTCGATCTGGTGGCTTCTGATGCGCGGCTCGAGCGGGCAGTCTGGTGCTACGCCAACCCCACGGCAGCGTTTGCTGCCTTGGCTGGCTGGTTCGCCCTCTATCCCGCTCTCATGGATGGGTGCTGGGTGGAGGGTCAGCTCGTGCAACCCCAGCCCGGCGGCTTCTATGGCGGCTGGATCACACCGGATCTGATCGGACCCTTCAAGGGGGATCCGCTGCATCCGGAACTGATCTGAGCCTGAACTCATTCGATCGCCTGGTTCAGGAAGTCGTCTTCTTCGCTCAGCAAGTTCTCGATGGGTGTGATGTCGAGTGCGGCCCGCACCACATCTTCCTTGGTGAGATCACCGACGATCCGGCGCAGTGGCTTTGGCAGGCGTTTCACGAGGGTGGGAATCGCCAGGATGTGATCCTGCTCGAGTGCTTCTGGGTGAAGCTCGATATCCACGACCCTGAGCTCCACGCGGCCGGCGAGGTCTGTTGTGCAGATGCGTCGGATCGTGGTGATCGCCTGGCTCGAGCGGAGTGAACCTCGCTTCACATACAGGGTCAGTTGCCAATGACGTTGCACTGTCTCTGTCATGCCCTCTCCTCCCGCTTCTGCACCACCGAAGCATTGTTGGCTTGCAAAGCACTCTCCCGTTGCTGCTCATCTCGCAGTTCGGCTTCAAAATCAGCTGTCTCCGATTCAATCTCTGTCTGCAGGGCGAGGATCTGGGCCTCCACCGCTGCCCGACGGCTGGACAGGGTTCGTCGGCGTCGCTCGATATCAGCGTCGCGGCTGGCGATGGTTGCGGCGCGGCGCGCCTGCTCAATCTGGCGGCCTGAGCCGGTGATCACCCCCAGGGGTCCCACCTCCACATCCAGCAGCTCCGGGCCCTGATCGGTGAGCAGGAACTCCCGCACCTGATTGGAGTGGGCCATGCCCCGGCTCTTGATCACATAGAGCAGCCGGTTGCGTTCGCCATCGTGCTCCACGTTGCGCAGTTCCAGCCAGGTATCGGTAAGGGAGGAGACCCCGATGGCACTCGAGGCCTCCATACCGGGTTGGATCAGGGTGGTGAACATGAAGGTGATCTGGCGGCTCTTGAGCAGGTCGATCTCCCGGGTCACCATGGCGGCCACCTCATCGTTGGCGCCCACATGGGCAACACTGGCCATGGCATCGATCACGGCCACAGTGGGCTGGTGATCCACCAGTTGCTGCTCCAATCGACCGAGATGCTCTTCAAGGCCGAAACTGGTGGGACGATGGCAGGCAATTCTGAGCAGGCCCGCGGTGATCCACGGATGTAGATCGACCCCGACTGAGCGCATGTTGCGGATCAGCTGTGCAGGGGATTCCTCAAACGACATCAACAGCGCCCGCTCGCCACGCCGGCAGGCGGCATCAAGGAAATAATTCGCCAGGGTGGTCTTGCCGGTGCCGGCACTGCCGCTGATCAGCACGGTGCTGCCACGGTAAATACCTCCGCCCAGCATGTGATCGAGGCGCGCTACACCGCTGGAAACCAGCTCATTGCTGGCCTCATATTCCAGTCCCAGGGAGGTGATCGGCAGCACAAGAAAGCCACGTTCCGTGATCAGGAATGGGTATTCGTTCGTGCCATGTTCCGAGCCCCGATATTTCATTACGCGCAAACGGCGGGTGGAGATCTGATTCGCGACACGGTGATCCAGCACCACCACGCAATCGGACACATACTCTTCCAGGCCAAAGCGGGTCAGGGAATCGCCCCGGCCCCGCTCCCCGGTGAGCACCGTGGTGAGCTGACGCTCCTTGAGCCAACTGAACAATCGGTCGAGCTCACTGCGCACGGTGAAATCATCGCCGAACGCCCCCAGCAGCAGTTCGATCGTGTCAATCGCTACCCGCTGAGCCCCGATCCGCTCCACGGCCCGCTCCAGCCTCAGGAAGAGGCCGTCGAGATCGAAGCTCCCGGCTTGCACCATCTCCGAGGGTTGGATCAGGCAGGGTTCGATCAGGATCTGGCCGGCCTCAATCAGAGCAGGCAGGCCGAATCCCAGCGAGGCCATGTTCTCGAGGATGTTCTGACGCGATTCCTCAAAGCTGAGCATCACGCCTGCTTCGCCGTAGTCGCGTGCACCCTTCACCAGGAACTCCATGGCGAAGAGGGTCTTGCCGGATCCGGCCCCTCCGGTCACCAGGGTGGGACGACCCCGCGGCAGGCCGCCCCGGGTGATGGCATCAACACCGTCGATCCCGGTGGGGGCCTTGTGGAGCCTTGGCGTCGTCGCGTCTTCGGAGAGGGGGAAGGGGGAAATCAGAGGAGGTGGCTGAAGTGCTCTGCACCTTATGGCTGGATCCATGAGCCACCAGCACGGTGCAGGACCCAATCCTGCCCGAGGCTGGCGTTCAGCCGCGGTCTCCGCCATGCCCCGCTCCTCGATCCGGGCGGCTCAGCCGCCCCTTCGGTTTCTGCCGCCGCGTCAGAGCCCCCGCTTGCGTCGTGCCCTGGGGCTGCTGCTACCGCTGCTGCTGCGCGGTCGTGGTCTGCAGCATTGCCGCATCGAGGGTGTGGAGGCGCTGGCCCACCTGATCGAGGCCCAGCAGAACGGTCGCTGCCGCCTGTTGATCGGCTTTCGCCATCCCAGCACCACCGATCCCCTGGTGATGGCCCACCTGCTGTGGCAGGCGGTTCCGGCAGCCGCCCGGCGACTGGGGCTGTCGCTGCAGGCCCCTGTGCACAGCCAGTTCCTCTACGACCGCGGCATTCCGCTCTGGGCGGGTGCCGGGGTGGGCTGGCTGTTGTCTCTTCTGGGAGGAATCCCGATCCGGCGGGGGCGGGTCGATCGCCCTGCCCTGGCTGCAGCCAGGGCGGTGCTGCTGGATGGGCCGCACCCGCTCGCCGTCGCTCCCGAGGGGGCCAACAACAACCTCTCCGGCCAGATGGCGCCCCTGGAATCGGGTCTGGCCCAGCTGGCCTTCTGGTGTGCTGGAGATCTGGCGGCCAGGCATCGGTCCGAAGCGGTGCAGATCGTGCCCGTGGCCATTGCCTACCACTGGGTCGAGGCCAACTGGGAGTCTCTGGATCGGCGCCTGGCTCGGCTGATGCAGCATCTGGGGCTGGAGCCGGATGGGTCCGGCAGTGGGGATGCGGAGGTTCGCTACGACCGCCTGCAGAGGTTGGGGGAACGGTTGCTGGCGGTGCTTGAAGGCCTCTACGCCCGCCGCCATGATCTGCCGGCAGTCCCGCCGGCATCGTTGCAAGGCAGCGATCCCGCCTCCTCCCCGGCCGATCATCTGGCCGAGAGGATCGAGGCCCTGCGTCAGCGGGCCCTGGCGGTGGCCGAATCACTGTTCGGCCTGCCACCTCGAGGCACCCTGCAGGAACGGTGTCGCCGGATCGAGCAGGCCGGCTGGGAGCGGATCTACCGCGACGATCTCACCGCTCTCCTGCCGGTGGAGCGCAGCCTGGCGGACTGGGAAGCCCGTGAAGCGGATCTCCGCATGGGGCACATGCGCCTGGTGGAGTACTTCGCCAGTGTCAGTGGCGCCTACGTGGCGGAGCGGCCTTGCTTCGATCGCTTCGCGGAGGTCGTCACGATCCTCGAAGACGCGATCGCCTGGATTGAGGACCAGCCTCTGCCTCGACGGCCTTCCTTCGGGCCCCGGCGTGTGACCGTCAGGGTGGGAGACGCCTTGTCCCTGGATGGGCGGCTGGAGAGCTACCACCGCGACCGGCGCCAGGCCGTGCAGGAACTCACGGCTGCCGTGCAGCAAGCCCTTCAGGGTCTGATCGGCAGTGCAGGGTCTTGAGATCAGCCGTCATTCCGCAGCTGAGTCGTCATCCCCTTGCTCATCTGGTGGCCAGGCGAGGTTCACCACCACGGGTGCATGGTCGCTGGGTTGCACGTTCCCGCGAAGCTGTTTGTGGATCACGCAACCGGTGGCGCGGGCTTGCAGCTCTTCGTCCAGGTAGATGTGGTCGATGCGCCAGCCCCGGTCCCGCTCCCAGCCGCCGCTGCGGTAGTCCCACCAGCTCCAGTGGCCGGCCTCGTGTTCGAACAGCCGAAAGGCATCCACCAACCTCTCGGCAAGCACCCGGCGCAGGGCCTGGCGTTCCGGCTCACTGGCCATGATGCCGCCCGTGAGGCGACCCGGATCGTGGAGGTCGCGGTCTTCCAGTCCGATGTTGAAGTCGCCCACAATGCAGAGGGGCTCCCCCTGCTGCGCCAGCACGTCCAGATACCGCTGCAGGCAGCTGAGCCAGGCGAGTTTGTAGGGGTACTTCTCCGACTTGAGCGCAGAGCCGTTGGGGACGTAGAGGTTGAGGATCCGCACGCCATCGATCCAGGCGCTGATCATCCGCTTCTGCTCACTCAGTGCCCGTGCTTCGGGATCGTCGGGGAGCAGGGCGGTGAAGCCCACCTGAACGTCCTCGATCGGCAGGGTGCTGAGGATGGCGACGCCGTTGTAGGCCTTCTGCCCGCTGATCGCCACGGCATAGCCAAGCTCTTCGAAGGCCGCCAGCGGGAAGAGATCGTCGGCCACCTTGGTTTCCTGCAGGCACAACACCTCAGGCCGCTCCTGTTCCAGCCAGGCCAGCACCTGGTCCAGCCGGGTGCGCACCGAATTGACGTTCCAGGTGGCGATGCGCATCGGGAGCCGACAGCGAAGACCACCGGAGGACTAGCAGATCGCCGTTAACATGAACTGCCATGAGAGGAGCGTGGCGATGTGCACCCAACTGATCCCACGACGGATCGCCGGGTCGTTCCCAGATCGGACCACGGCTGCGCCGGCCTCCCTGAACCGGCTTGGGCTTCCGGTCTGCCGCAACGGGTTGGCCCTGCTCACTCTGCTGTTCAGTCTGGCGCCGTCCATCCCGGCCCTGGCCCAGTCTCAGCAGCAGAGCTGGAACCAGCCCTACGGCATGAGCAGACAGGAGAAGGATCTGCTCGATTACGGCCCGGGCAGCGGCCGGGGCGATTCGATCCTCGACACCACGAACCCATTGGATCTGATGAACAAGATCCGCAAGGGCACGGCCATGGACAACGCCACACCGCCCGGAGACGCGGTGGATCAGGCCCTCAGGGACTTTGACGCTCAGCAGCGTCCGCCGACTTCTGGGGCGAGCCAGATGGTGACGAGCCCCTGAGGGGCGCCAGGCCCCAGGCGGCTGCAACCTTGTCGAGGCGCCGGTCCACCGTCTCTGGCTGCAGCTGTCGGGCCTGGGCGAGCAGCTCCTGGGCCCCCTTGGTCTCACCCTTTTCCTGCAGCAGCAGGGCCTGGGCCAGCAGGGGCCTCACATCCCTGGGGAAGGCAGCTCCAAGCCGCAGATAGATGGCCCTGGCCTGGCCTGGCTTCCCTCGCTTCTGCAGCAGATCGGCCAGCAGCAGCCCCACCCCCATCGCCTCGGGGCGCACCTGGGGCTTGCTGAGGCGTTCGAGGGTGGCCTGCAGCTGGGCCTGGGCCTGATCGCCCTGACCCTGCTCAAGCTGCAGCAGGGTCATCAGCTGCAGGGCTTCGATTCGATCAGGCTTGAGGTTCAGCAGTTGACGCACCTCCCGCTCGGCGCCGGGCCGATCGTTCTGGTTGCGGCGCAGTTCCGCCAGCAGCAGCCTCAGGCTCCAGCGCTCCGGCTGGCGATCGGCCATGGGTTCGAGCAGGGCGATTGCCTCGGGCCGGCGATCCAGAGCGACCAGCAGCTCCAGCAGCCGCTGCTGGTCCGCTTCGCTGGACTGCCCCTTGGCATGGCGATTCTCCAGGGTGCTGAGTTGCTGCAGCAAGGCATCGCGGGGCTGATCGTCACCCTGCCGCCTGGCCTGCCACGTCCCCATGCTCCAGCCTCCGGCCACGGCCAGAACGGCCAGCAGCAGCACCAGCAGGCCTTTAGGGCGCAGAACCTGGCTGCGGCTTGACATCGTCGCGTTGGTGGCAGCGACTCCGAGTCTGCCCTGGCCCGGAACGGGCTGGGCCAGGACTGGCTGGCTACATTGACCCGCACCGGGTGGCCCTCACGGGCCGGCCCCCACCCGAACCCTGATGCGCCAACACCCCATTTCCCCGGTCACCGAGCCCTTGCAGTACCGGGCCATCGGTGTGGTGCGGGGCGTCTACCAACCGGAAGATCCTGAACAGCTCACCCGCGGCCGGCTGCTCACCGATGATGGTGGCGAACTCGAGGCCGTGGTACTCGGACGGCTGCTGACGCTGATGCGGCGCCACCTCGATCTGGCCGAACCCCACCTCTGGGTGGTTTACCCGCGCACCCGTGATGAAGGCACCCTGCACCTGCAACTGGTGGGGGTGTGGGAGCCGAGCACCCTGGACAGCGAGGCCCACTCCGCTGATGAGCCTCTGTCCGACAGCCTGCCGGAGGGGGATGACTACTTCTCGATCCGCGGTGAACTGATCTTCACCAAGCCCGAATCCAACGATCTGGTGGTCAAGGTTCGGGTGTTGCCCAAGCCGGACGGCAGCCGCCCTACCCCGTTCAAGGTCCAGCTCAAGGGTGATGTCCCCCTGCAGCATCTGCGGCACTTCGTGTCCCTGGATGGGCGCCGGCGTGGCCAGGAGTTGCATGTGGAGCAGATCGAGGTGATCGGGCCGGTGAACCAGCGTGGCAACCGCGGTGGCAAGGGGCGTCGTGGTGGCGGAGCTGGCAGCGGTGAACGAGGCCGTAAGGATGCTGCCCGCAAGGAGCCCGCACGCAACGAGACAGGCCGCGGCGGCCCAATGCTCCCGGTCGTACCAACGCCTGGAGAGAGCAGCTCCGGTGGCCTGCACCGTGCCGCCATCAGCCGTCCCAGCCGCTGACGACCATGACCCAGCCGCTCATGGCCGGACTGGCGGTGCTGCTGATGAGTGTGCTGGCCCTGGTCGGGCCGGCTCTGAGTGTCTCACCCTGGTGGATCACCCTTCTGGCGGCCTTGGGGCTGGGCAGCCTCAGCCTCGATGCCGCCCGCTATGGCGGCCGGGGCGGCCACCTGCTGGCTGAGGCCCTGCCTGGTGGTCAGGCGCGCCTGCGGCGCATCGCCGTCCATGAAGCCGGCCACCTGCTGGTGGCGGAAGCCGAGGCCATGCCGGTCAAACGTGTCCTGGTGGGTAGTCTGGCCTGCCTGCAGGCAGGGCTGCAGAGCGCCGGCTGTACCGAGTTCGCTCCTCCTGAGCACGCCAAATTGCCGGCGGAGGAGCTGCGGCGCTGGAGTCGGGTGCTGCAGGCTGGCATGGCCGCTGAGGCTCTTCTTTACGGCGAGGAGCGTGGCGGCGCTGATGACCGCGCCCTGCTCGGACGCCTCTGGGGCATCTCCGGCTTCGATGTGGACACGGCCCAGCGGGAGCTGAGGCGGGCCCGCCGGGAGGTGGATCTGGCGCTGCGTCAGCAGCGCGACTCTCTGGAGGCCACGGCTGAGCGCCTGCTGGAAGCTGCGCCGCGCCTGGGTCGCACCGCTAACGCCCCGACCTGATGGCCCTGGCACTGCTGGATTGCCCCACCGGCCTGGCGGGCAACATGTTGCTGGCTGCGCTGCTGGACCTGGGTCTGCCGGAGGCCGCCATCCATGCACCCCTGGCGCAGCTCGGCCTGGCGGATCGCTATCGGTTGCGGATTGAGGAGCGGCGCAGCGGCGGTCTGCGGGGTCTGCATCTGGAGGTGGAGACCCTCGAGTCCCACCCCCCTCATCGCCACTGGGGCAGCCTGCGCCAGCAGCTCAGCAGCAGCCCTCTCGATCCGGCCCTGCGGCAGCGGGTGCTGGCGGTGTTCACCCTGCTGGCGGACGCGGAGGCCACCGTGCACGGCCATGTCCCCGAGCAGGTGCATTTCCACGAGGTGGGCGCCCTCGATGCCCTGGTGGATGTGGTGGGTGTCTGCGCCGGGCTGCTCCATTTCGGTGTGACGTCGCTGCGGTGCACGGTGCCGCCGGCGGGCCATGGCACGGTCCAGACGGCCCATGGTGTGCTGCCGCTGCCAGCGCCGGCCGTCCTGGAGATCGCACGCCGCTGTGGCTGTCCGCTCGGCTCGAGTGAGGGTTTCCCGGCCGGTGAACTCACCACCCCCACGGGGCTGGCTCTGGCGGCCTGCTGGAGCGATGGCTTCGGGCAGGCGCCGAGCCACGTGCCCCTGCGGATCGGCGTGGGGCTGGGCAGCCGCAGCCTGGATCGCCCCAACCTCTTGCGCCTCTGTCTGGCCCGTGCGGTGGAACCGCCCACCGGCGATTCGTCTCCGGAGCCTGAGGCGCCTGGAGCTCAGCCCCGCCTGGAGACGATCGTTCAGCAGCAGGCCCAGATTGACGATGCCACCGCCGAAGATCTGGCGTTCCTGGCCGAGGAGCTGCGGCAGGCCGGTGCCCTTGAGGTGTTCAGCCAGCCGATCGGCATGAAGAAGGGGCGGCTGGGCAGCCTGATCACCGCGCTGGTCAGCGAGCCACAGCGGGCCGCCCTGCGGCAGGTGTGGTGGCGGCACAGCACCAGCCTGGGCCTGCGGGAACAGATGCAGCAGCGCTGGGTGCTTCCCCGAGGCATCGAGGAGCTCTCCACGTCCCTCGGTCCGGTGCGGTTCAAGCGTCACCTGCGGCCCGATGGCCTGGCGCGGTGCAAGGCTGAATACGACGACCTGGCAGGGCTGGCTCGGCAGCACGGGCTTCCCCTGGCCGTTGTGCGCGCCGTTGTGGATTGCTGTCTGGACCAGAGTGGACCCGAAGCGCAACGTTGAGCACCAGGCGCGATGGCGCCCGCTTCTTTGCTCCCCCTTCTCCCTTCCTCGTGTCGTTGCCCCCCGCCCTTGCGAACCTGTTGCCCAGATCGCGGCAGTGGTTCGCGTCTCTGGCTGCCCTGGTGAAGGCCTGGAGCCGGAGGCTGCCGGCCCTGCCGCCTTTGCCCGGCGGAACCCGGCTCTGGGTGACGCTGCTCAGCTTCGGCTTTCTGTTGGCGGCCTTGCAGGGGCATGGCCGCCAGCTGCTGCGCTACGGCCTCGATCGCCAGGGCTGGTGGTGGCTGACCCTCGGGGTGGGCGTGAGCCTGCTCAGCCTGGTGGTGAATGGCCTGGCCTGGAATGTGATCCTGCGCTGGCTGGGGCTGCGGCCCCGCTGGGCCGCAACGACGGTCGTGTATCTGAGTACCAACCTGCGCAAGTACCTGCCAGGAGGGATCTGGCATCTGGCCGGTCGCGTGCAGGTCCTGCGCCGTGGGGACACGCCGTTGCTGGCGACTCCGGCAAGTCTTGGCCAGGCGCTGCTGGCAGTGCTGCTGGACCCCCTGCTGGGGGCCATCGCGGCCCTGGCCCTGGTGGCGCCGGAAGCCCTGCTCCAGGGTCGCTGGTGGAGTGGCCTGCCCTGGCTGCTACCCCTGCTCCTGCTGGTTCCCCGCTGGCTGAAGCCCCTGCTGCTGCGGCTCGAACAGCAACGGGCCCGTCAACTGGCCCTTGCCGATCCCTCTCTCCAGAACGCCTCTGAATCAGCCGACCTGGGCGTAGCTCCGCCGTCCCATGTGCCCTGGCTCCCCTTTGGGGCCATGCTCTTGTTTGTGCTGATGCGCTTCGGCGGATTTGCCTGCTGCGTGCTGGCCTTCGATCAGCAGAACGCCCTGGAGTGGAGTGGCTGGCTGGCTGGCTTTGCCCTCGCCTGGACGGTGGGCCTGGTGGTGCCCGGCGCCCCGGGTGGTCTGGGGGTGTTTGAGGCGGTGCTGTTGTTGCGCCTCGGTGGCTTGCTGCCGGAGGCGCCGCTGCTGGCGGTGGCCCTGAGTTACCGCGCGGTGACCACGGCCGCCGATCTGCTCGGGGCCGCGACCGCCCGGGCCGACCGGCCAGAGCCTCTGGCCGGCATGACCGGGACCTCCCGCTGAGCTGGCCAGGGGGATAGTCAGCTCTGCTGCATCGATGGGATCACAAATCCGGCAGGTTCGGCCGTTTGTTGTGGACGATCTGTCCCCCGTTGCCACGATGAAAGCGATTCCCCGCAATTTGCTGAGGCTCGCTCCATTCATGCCCACTCGACACTCCTGGCTCGTGGCCGGTGGCCTGATCGCCTCCGGCATGGCCGCTCTGTTGCTGTCCCCGACGCCTGTTCGCGCCGAAGTTCTCTACAAACTCGATACGATGTGCTCCGTCAAGGGCGGCGCTCCCCAGCCCTGCACGGTTGAGGCGATCGACGAAGGCGACGCCACCCTCTATCGACACACGATCGGCAAGACCGTGGCAACCATCCGCGTCACCGATCAACCGGTGACCATGGCCTTGCAGAAGCCTGGTGGTGGCTGGATGACCCTGGTGAATGCCGGTGCACGCTTCTCCACCAACACGATCTGCTTCAACAACCGGGATCTGTGCGTGGTGAATCCGAACTATCTCAACAGTGTTCGGGAGGACAATCCAGACTCCATGGATGGCCGTGATCTGGTGATTGTGCACTTCAACCAGGCCGGCCGGGTGAATGTGTCCTGCTACGACGATGGCTGCGATGTGGTCAAGCATGAGGTGGACAAGAAATGACACGTCTTGCAGGCCTGTCCCTGCTTCTGGCTGGCTGGATGGCCGCTCCCCTGGCCCCAGCGCTGGCTATCCAACCCCTGGATCACGCATCCACGGCGGCATCGCCCACAATGTCCCCTGATGCGCTGATCGCCCGCGGCGGCGGCGGGGGTTCCCGCGGTGGCGGTGGTTCTCGCGGCGGCGGTGGTGGCTCTCGCGGCGGCAGTGGATCTCGCGGCGGCGGTGGTGGAACCCGCCGCACGGGCTTCAGCGGTTCCGGCACCACTCTCAACCGAGGCTCCAGCAGGCCTTCCGGTGGCTGGAGTCAACGGGCCAGCTCGCCGAGCTCCCCCAGCCTCAATCGCCCCAGCAACATTGGTAACCGCAGCAGCACTGGGAATCGCGGCACTGGCAGCCGCAGCATCGATACTCGCAGCGTTAACCGAGATCTCAACCGGAGCGGCAACCGGGACCGGGACCTGAACCGCAATGTGAGCCGGGATCTCAATCGGAACGTCAATCGGGATGTGAACCGCAACGTCAACCGCAACGTCAACCGCAACGTTCATCGCGATGTCAACTGGAACCGCAGGGTGAATGTGCGCGATGTGAACATCCACGCCGGCTGGGCTCGTCCCGGCTGGGGCTATGCCAGACCCTGGAACACAGGTTGGTATAGCGTCTCCCGGACGTCGTCCTGGGGTTGGTGGGGTGCCAATGCGGCCCTCTGGGGGATCGGCGCCCTGGCCACGGCGTCAATCATTAACAATGCTGTGGACAATGCAGTGAGCAACAATGTCACGTACATTGTTGTACCCAACACCGATTACCAGCTGCTCTATGGATCAGTCCAGCCGAGCGGCAGTTCTGCGGTGACCTTTGCGGTCACGGCCGATGACGCGACCTATCAGCTCACTGCCGATTGCAATCGCGGCACCCTGGACGGACGCAACCCCAACAGCGCCGAAGAGGCTGAGCTGATCAATGCGGCCTGTCAGGTGGCCTTCGGTTCGGTCTGAGCTGCTTCGTGGCCTGAGCTGCTTCTTGGTCTGAGCTGATGTCCTGATGCTGTCCGTCTTGTCAGATGGTCATCCAGCTGGCTGGTCATCGGAGGGCAGGCGGGGAGCCAAGAGATCCGGGGCCAGCGACACCGGCCCCGGTAATCTTGACCAACGGCGATTTCGCCGTTGGCTCTTGATCCTTTACTCCAGGCCCATGGCACGCGTTCTCCGTTCCCTGTTGTTGTCCTCCGTTGGCCTGGCCCTGGGTGGTCTGAGTCTGATGGGCGGTGCTGAGGCCCAGGAACGCTGCACCTTTCTGCAGCCGATCGGTGGAGACGGATCATCGCCGATCGTGTCCAAGTCTGTGGGCCGCGGCAAGGTGATGCCGTTCACCCGGCCGAACTGGAACACCGATTTCATCGTGGATCAGCCCTTCAGCAGCTACAAGTTCTTCTTCACGGCTAATTCCTCCGATCCGAAAGCACAGTATCCGGTGGAAGGATTCATGAAGTTCAGCGATGGCACCTCCCTGCAGGTAATCAATGAATCCATGAGCCCGCCAATCGGTACCGGTCGCATGTTCGGCCCCTTCCAAGCGGTTCCTGGCAAGCAGGCCAGCCAGATGAATTTCAAGGTAGGCGCCAGTAATGATCCAGGCGCTCTCGGCTTCAGTTATCGCATCTCTGTGCAGGGATGCAACTGAACCACCATCGCAGGTCTGCGACTGTCGCTCCTGGGGCTCCCACGGGTTGCCTGGATTGATCCGGTAGCGATGATCACGTCGTATCTCGACTGGGCGATCCTTGCCGTCCTGGTGTTCGCCTACGGCCTGGTGGCTGGGCGGCTGAAACAGACCCCCCTCTCCGGAGCGGTGGTGTTTCTGCTCACCGGTCTGATCCTGGGGCCGGCTGGCCTTGGCTGGCTGGGCATCAATGTGACCTCGGAGAACCTGCGGACCATCGCCGAACTCACGCTGGCGTTGATCCTGTTCACCGATGCCGCGACCGCCAATCTGCCGGTGCTGCGCGACAGCCGGCGCCTGCCGATCCGTCTGCTGGCGCTTGGCCTGCCCCTGACCATTCTGCTGGGCATGGGCGTGGCTCAGCTGCTGCTGCCTGCGCTCAGTCCGGTTGAGGCGGCGATCCTGTCGGTCGTTCTCGCCCCCACCGATGCCGCCCTCGGCCAACCGGTGGTGACCAATCCGGCGGTGCCCGTTGCCGTGCGGGAAGACCTCAGTGCCGAGAGCGGTCTCAACGACGGGATCTGCGTGCCGTTGCTGCTTTCCCTTCTGGCCATGGCGCAGAAGGGCAGTGGCGCCGGCGATGGGGTGCTGCTGTTGGGTTGGCTGTTTCTGGAGCAGGTGGGACTGGGGCTGGTGCTGGGCTGCGGCCTGGCCTTTCTCGCCGCTCGGTGCCGCGATCTCTGCCTCAGGCGTCGCTGGATCACCAGCGACTGGCAGCCGGTGCTGGCGATCGCCCTGCCGGTCTGTTGTTTCGCCCTGGCCCAGCAGCTGGGAGGCAGCGGTTTCATCGCCTGCTTCTGTGGTGGCCTCACCTTCGGGGGCCTGACGCCGCAGGAGCGCAAGCAGGAGGAACTGGTGGCCGCCGAAGCCACCGCCGATGTGCTCTCCCTCCTGACCTGGGTGGCCTTCGGTTCGGCCGTCGTGGCCCTGAGCTTCCCTCAGCTTTCCGCCACTACCCTGCTAGATGGCCTGTTCAGCCTGACGCTGGTGTGGATGGTGCCGGTGGCTTTGGCGACCTTTGGACTGCGAATCGGACTTTGGACCACCCTGTTCGTGGGTTGGTTCGGTCCGCGCGGCCTGGCCAGCATCGTCTTCGGCCTGCTGGTGCTCGACAGTCCGCTCGTCCACGGCAGCACGATCGCCTCGATAGCCGCGTCCACCGTGCTGCTCAGCATCGCGGCCCATGGCCTCAGCGCCCTCGGCCTGGTGACGCGCTACGGCCGCGTCAGCCGCTCCTGATCGACTCGCGAGGTTTCAAGAGGACCCACTGTTCTCAACAGGACCTATTGTTGAGAAGATCTGTCGAGCCTCGGTGTCCACCCGTCCCGCCACCGGCCTTGGCAGCCCCTCCGGCCTCGATCCCAGCGCGGCGGGCCTGCGCAGCAGCCTGCATGACCGAGGCCAGCGCCTCACCCCCCAGCGTCAGCGGGTGCTCTCCCTGTTCGAGCGGATCGGCGAAGGGACCCACCTCAGCGCCGAAGACGTCCACCAGAGCCTGCTCCGGGCCAGGGAGCGTGTCTCCCTGGCCACCGTCTACCGAACCCTGCGGCTGCTCAGTTCCATGGGGCTGCTTCAGGAGCTGGAGCTGCCGGAAGGGGGACGCCGCTTCGAGCTGACCGGCGACACCCATCGGGACCATCACCATCTGGTCTGCATCCGCTGTGGCCGCACCGAGGAGTTCGAGAACGGTGCCGTGCTGGCGGCCGGCGAAGCGGCAGCCAAGGTGCAGGGTTTTCGGATGTTGGAGTGCGTGCTCAACGTGCGCGCCCTCTGTCCGAGCTGCGCCGCCGAGTCGACCTGAAGGCGGCCCTGCTGGTTGCACCGTTCGGGGAACCTGGGGTGGAGAGCCACGCCTCTGAGAGAGGAGAGGTCCCGGGAAGCTGCAACTGCTGATCGGCCCACTCGGCCGTGAGGGCGGCCAGCAGGCTGGCCCGGTCGCCACGAAGACGAAACATCGGTGCGGTGCGTCGGTCGTCTTCAGGTTGGAAGGACCGTGCGGCTCAGGCGGTACGGATGTGACGGCGTCGGGCAACCGATGGCACGGTTGAGCGCATCTCACGCACGGACCCGATGACCCGACGCCCTTGCAACTAGCAGTTGTTATTGAGAATCGCTTGCAAAAGGGGGCGTTGTTGTTTAGGTTGCGAGTCATTCGCATTAAGCCCGCAGGCGGTTCTGAGCCCCCTGTGGCCACGCCCATCCATGAGCTTTCGTTTCCTGCCCGACGCTCCGGCCTCCAGCGTGAGGGTCCCCATCGGTCAGACCGTGCTGCTGGATCCCGGTCTGCGCGCTGAAGGCAGCTGCATCGAGGTGCTCGAAGGGATTGCCCGCGTCTACTGCCCCTGCGAGGAAACCGAAGGCATGACCCTCGCCTTCCTCCAGCCCGGCGACCAGCTCTGCACGGATCGTCTCTGCAGCGAAGGGGTCTGCGTGGAAGCCCTCACCCCCCTGGTATTCCGCACCGACACCGAGGCCGCCGGCAGCGGTTTCGATCCGGTGAATGAGTGGACCCTGCAACTCCTGCGCATTCGCCATCTCAGTAGTGCCGAGCAGCGGCTGCACGCTCTGTTGTCACTGCTGGTTCGGCGCCTCGGACGGCGCTGTGGCAACTGGTGTGATCTGCCCTTCCGCCTCACCCACGAGCGCATTGGCGAACTGATCGGCACTACCCGCGTCACCACGACGCGCCTGATCTCCCGCATCCGCCAGGCCAGGTTGATTGAGGTGCCCAGTGGCGCCTCGGTGCTGCGCCTGGCACCAGAACTGGTGGAATCGGCACCTCTGGCGGCTGCCTGATCATGACGTCACCCAGATCAGCTAACCCAACCAAGCTGGGGACAGCCGCAAGCGACCGGACCAGCGACAGCCTGATCACAAGCCTCTGCCGCGAAGCCGATGGCGTGCGCCAGCGCTGCCGTCAGGTGATCGCAGCGCTAGGCTCCACGCAGGAGCAGCGGCTGATCCTCCGTCTGGAGCGGGAGCGAACGCTGCTGCTGCAGCGGCTGCAGGATCTGCGCACCACTGGCCTGGTGCTCCGTCGCCAGGGCCTGAGGCAGTCGATCAGCCTGGCTCTGCTGCTGGAACTTTGCAGTCGTCCACTCTGTACCTGAGACCGGACCCCAGCTTGGATCCGGTTCGGCGCCATCTGTTCAGGCGGTCTCCGATCAGGCTAGCTGCGCTGGGCTGTGCTGGCCCGCTGCCAGTTCTCCATCGATCAGTAGAACGGCAGCCGGTTGGTTCTGGCTGAGCCGCACCCGACCCAGCAGATGGGCCACCTCATTTTCGGAGGTGATCTGGCCCTGAATCAGGGGGTCGAGAAAGACAGTGGTACGCGTATCGCCGGATCGTTCAGCCATCGCATAGATCTGTTGCAGCGATGTGGTGAGATCGGCTTCCATCTGGAAGACGGCCGTGAGGATCTCCTCGAGGCCGATCCATCCCTGTCGGGGGGCTGGGATGTCGCGCAGGGGGACCGCCTGGCCGCGGGCGACGAGATAATCGGCGAACTGCGCCGCGTGCTGGCGCTCACTCTCGGATTCCAGCTTGAAGTAGTTGGAAAAGCCGCGCAGATCCCTCTCCCCGAACCAGATCGCCAGGGCCCAGTAGGAGAGGCTGGCCTGCAGTTCCAGCATCAGATGCTCCTGCAGAGCTTCCAGCAAGGAGGGTTCCATGGCCTGGGCCACGGGTCTGCGGAAGGCTCCGATGCCGATGGCTGGCAGGGTCGCCTCAGCGGCGTTGGTGAGGCTGGTCTCAGCTGGTCCCATGCATTGGCTGGCAGTGGAGCTCAGCGTACCCAGATCAGGCAAAGACCGGCCATGCCCCACCCTGTGCCATTGGTTACGTAGCGAGGTGACCAGGCCTGGCCGGCGGCGAATTGCTCCGGAAACGTTCCTACGATGGCGATCAGACATCCAGTCGTCGAGTCACGGCTGTCAGAGCACAGTTGTCAGAAGACGGTTGTCATGACCCGCCTGTCATGACCCGCTTGTCATGACCAAGCTGTCCTGACCCAGCTGACCTGCAAGACGTTCTGGTTGCCGCCCTTTCCCCGTTCTCCTTTCCACCATTTCCTGCCATGTCCCAGCCTCTCGGCTCCAGTGACGACCCACGCCTGCAGGCTCAGGAGCCGGTTGCGCGTGTCAAGACTCTGCGTGTCGCCAAGAAGAAAGGCTGCAAGAAGTCGAAATGCTCCAAATGGAAAGGCGGTCAGTGCCGCTGCGGCCGCGATTAGTGCGGACCCCGCTGCCGTTCCAGGGTGGGCACCAGGGCCATGGCTGCCGCCAGCCCGAGCAGCAGGATCAGCAGGGCCGGTACCAGGGCTGCCCCCACCCGTTCATCGCTGGCGTACTGATACACCCGCACCGAGAGGGTGTCGAAATCGAAGGGGCGTAACGCGAAGGTGAGAGGCAGTTCCTTCACGGTGTCGACAAACACCAGCAGAGCTCCCACCAGCAGCGGACCACGCAGCAGCGGCAGGTGGACCCGCTGCAGCACCTTGAGCCAACTGCATCCCAGGCCGGTGGCAGCCTCATCGACACTGGGGGGAATGCGCTCAAGCCCCGCATCCAGTCCACCCTTGGCCACCGCCAGAAAGCGATCGGCATAGCCCCAGACCAGCAGCAACAGGGGACTCAAGGCCCAGGGCCCGCCCAGCAGCATCAGGGCCAGGGCCAGCACGGCCCCCGGCACGGCGTAGCCCATGCCGGCCAGAAAGGTGATCCGGCGCAGCAGCACCTGGGGAATCCAGCGTTTGGAGATGGCCAGCACCAGGCCAGCTGCGACCGTGAGCAGCGCCGCCAGCAGGGCCAGAGCGAAGCTGCGCAGGGTCAGGGCGATCAGGTCTTGGATCGATTCGCCGTGCATCTGATCCCAGCTCGACACGGCCCAGAGCAGGGGAAATCCCAGTGCCAGCAGGGGGGGCGACAGGGTGATCACCTGGGCCAGAGCGGCCCGCCAGCCGCTCAGGGGCCAGGGCTGCAGCCGGTCTCCCGGCGAGCCCATCCCCCAGCGACGGCTGCGGTGGCGGAGCTGCCGCTCGGCTCCGACCAGCACACTCACGATCACCAGAGCGGCAAGGGCCAGCCCCACGGCGCCCTGCGGATCACCATCGTTCTGCCAGCGTTGCAGGATTCCCACAGAGAGGGTGGGAACGCCGAGCAGTTCCACGGCTCCCAGCTCATTGACGACCTCCATGCCGCTCAGGGCGATGCCTGCCCCGATCGATGGCAGGGCCATTGGCAGGGCCACCCGGCGAAAGCTGCCCCAGGGGCCCACGCCAAGGCTGCGGGCCGCCTCGATCTGGCGGCGTCCACTCACGGCAAAACTCTCGCTGCCGAGCAGGAAGACGTAGCTGTAGGTGCTCAAGGTGAGCACCAGCACAGACCAGGCCAGGCCATGCACGCGCAGACCGTTGCGGCTGCCCAGATCCACCAGGGTGGCGGCCAGCAGGTAGGCCGGAGTAGCCAGGGGCAACAGTTGGGCAATGGCAAGCCAGCGCCGTCCTGGGAAGCTGCAACTGGCCGTGAGCCATCCGGTGGTGGTGCCGAGAACGGCGCCGATCACACCGACCAGCAGCAGCAGGGTCAGGGTGTTACCCAGCTGCAACAGGCCGCCGGGCCCCAGATCCAGAGGCTGCGCGGCAGCGCCGGAGAAGGCGAACTGGACAAGGCCGATCAGTGGGGCGAGGGCGAGGAGGCAGATCAGCCAGACCGCCAGCCCGAGGAGCAATCGCCGCGGTGGTCTGCTCTCAAGGTGATCGACGGGCGATGGCGGACCTGGACCTAGCTCGGTCTCGGGGGCCACCGAGCCTGAAGCAACGGCAGGCAAGAAAGAATCCACGCAATTTTCAGTCGCCAGCCATCATGACCAGCCGTTGGCCTGCATCAACTCCACGGCCTTTCGGTTCTTCTCGCCCATCTGCTGCACCGAGACCCCATCATCTCGGAATGGTCCGAAGTCCTTGAGGATTGCACTGCTGCCGTAACCCTTGAGCGGATATTCAAAATTGGCCTCGGCATAGCCCTCACCGCCGCTGGGGGACGCCAGGAACTCGATCAGACGGGTGGCGGCCTCCGCCTGGGTTGAGTTCCGGGTCACGCCGGCCCCGCTGACGTTCACATGAGCCGGGTCGGGGAACACGACCTTGAGCTGCTTGGCCAGGGACTGATCCGCTTCGCCGCTGAGACCGGCGAGCATGCGACCCACGTAGTAGCTGTTCACCAAGGCCACGCCACACTCTCCTTTGGCCACCGCCCGGGCCAGGGGGGTGTCGGAGGTGTAGAAGGGTTGGCTGACATTGGCCACCATGCCCTTGATCCAGCTGACCGTGGCCGGTTCACCCCGTTGAATCAGCTGATCAGCCACCAGGGATTGGTTGTAGACGCTGCGGTTGTTGCGCAGGCAGAGCTTGCCTTGGAGGGCGGGCTTGGCCAGATCGGCATAGGTGCGAATTGTGGCTGGATCCACCATGGCTGGATTCACCACGACCATGCGTACCCGACGGGTGAGTGCGAACCAGCGGCCCTGCGGATCGCGGAGGTTGGCGGGCACATCGCGATCCAGCTGCTTGGAGCTCACCGGCTGGAACAGATCCATGCCCGCGGCCTTGTCAAGGCGGGCAGCATCCACAAGCACCAGCACATCGGCCGGACTGTTGGCTCCTTCGGTGCGAACCCGTTCGATCAGGGCATCGTCCTTGCCTTCCAGCAGGCGCACCCGGATGCCGGTCTGCTCGGTGAAGCGGCGGTAGAGCTCCTTGTCGGTGTTGTAGTGACGGCCGGAGTAGACCCCGAGTTCCTGCACCGGAGTGCGGCCCATCCGACGGACGACCACGGCGGCCCCCGCCGCCACGGCCAGCAGGGCCACAAGCCCAGCGATCACAGGGACGGAAACCGGACGGCGGGGTTGATTGCTGCGAGACATGGAAAAAGGGACCTGCGCTGAAGATCCGAACGTTGTTGGCGGACCCTACGCAGCAGTTCTGCAGAGACCACGACACAAATGAAGCGGCCCGACGTGACATTGGTCACGCCGGGCCGGAGGGATCTGCAGAAACGGGTGGTTCGTGCCGGGATTCAGCGTTGACGGCGCACCGGGATGGGAACCAGCACCGGCTGCATCAGACCGCCACCACCACTGTCGTCGTCGGAGTCTGCCGTGAGCCAGAAGGCGAGACCGAACAGTGCGAGCACTCCGGTGAAGACAAGCAGTTCAGCCATGGCATCCGGTGCGTGTTCGGCTCAGCGTAGCCACGCTGAACAGGGTGGGTGTAGCCGACATGGCGGTTTTCCTTCCCTCGGATCTCAGCTCAGGGGCGCCAGGGCCAGCACGCCGCCCGCCAGGGTGAGCAGCAGGGCCAGTCGCGCCGTCCAGCCTTCCGGGAGACGGCGGACCGCCAGGAAGGAGCCAGCGACCACAGCGCTGGAGGCCAGTCCCACCCCCAGCCACCAGGTCAGGGCGCCGCTGGCCTCCTGGCCATGCAGCAGGGCATGGATGGCCACGGCCAGGGCCACTGGACCTCCGACCAGCGCCAGGGCGGGTGGCCGGGACCGACGCTGAACCTGCAGGATCAGGGCACCCACACCGGAAACGGCAAGAGCCGCCAGGGTTTCGGCCAGTGGGACCTGGGCGCCGCCAGTGCCGATCACAGCACCGATTGCCGCGCCGACCAGGGCGAACACCAGCAGACCGGAGCCGATGCAGGAGGCTGCGGCCCCAACTCCCAGCAACAGCAGGAGATGGTCCAAGCCGAGCAGGGGATGGGTGAAGCCACTGCCGAAGCCTGCATCGGCGACGCCGTGGGCGGAAGCGGGCAGGGCCGAGAGAAGGCTGAGGCCAAGGCCTGCCGCCGCGGCCGGCAGCAGGGATCGGCGGATTGAGGGGGGCAGAAGCATGGATGACTCTGTCCGCGCCAGCGCGGTTGGGGAGGGGCGAGCGGTGTTCAGGGAGGCTGGTCCCATCCATGCATCCATGGCCTGCATGGATCGGGCCGGCAGATGTGTCAGTGCAGGGTCAGTGTCGGCAGAAATCAGGGCTGGTGATGGCAGCCAAGGGACAGCACGTCGAGAGAAAGGACTGAAACCAGTATCTCGCCTGCTGTCACAGGGCATCGCAGCAATGGAGACAGTGGTGCTGAGAGCGCCAGGGAGTCAGCCCCGCCGCTGCCGCTCTGGCTGCCGATCTCAGGCGAAGCCCTTGCCGGCATGTTTGGCCACGCAGGCCTGGAGTTGCTGACGCAGGCGGGTGTGGTCGAGATCGCGGCCAATCAGCACGATCTGATTCTTGCGCTCATCACTGGGCCAGTCGCTGTCATCGATGGAAAAGCGCTTGCCGGCCAGGTGGAACACGTGGCGCCGCTCACTTTCGTTGAACCAGAGGATCCCTTTGGCACGAAACACACTGCCAGGCAGCTGGTTGTCGAGAAAATTCTGGAACTTGCGCAGGGCAAATGGACCATCGGCAGCGAAGGACAGGGAGGTGAACCCTTCGATCGCCAGATGATCGGGGTGGGCGCCGTGATCATGGTGATGCCCGCCGTGGCCGTGATCGGCATGACTGTGATGGTTGTGATCGTGCTCGGTGTGATCGTGCACGCAATGGCCGTGTTCGTGATCACAGGCGTCGTGATCCGCCGCAGCGGCGGCCCGCTCCTGCTCCGCCTGCTGGCTGGTCGCCACTTTGTCGCTTTCGAACAGGCCCACGCTGAGCAGCAGAGGCAGTGGCACTTCCCCCTTCACCGATCTGAGAATCCGGGCATCGGTCTTGATCGTGCGTAGTTGCCGTTCCAGCTCGGCGAGCCGCTCTTCCTCCACCAGATCGCATTTGTTCAGCAGCAGCATGTCGCTGTAGACGATCTGGGCGCGACCCACTTCTCCGGCCAGAATCTCTTCGCCGAAGTTCTCCGCATCCACCAGGGTGATGATCGAATCGAGGCGGGTCTGCTCGCGCAGATCGCTGCCGAGGAAGGTCATCGCCACCGGCAGAGGATCGGCCAGACCTGTGGTTTCAACCACCAGGTAATCGACGGGGTCAGGACGATCGAGGATGCGGTACACGGCCTCGAGCAGTTCACCGTTAATCGAGCAGCAGATGCAACCGTTGCTGAGCTCGACCATGTCTTCACCGGTGGTGACGACGAGATCATTATCGATGCCGATTTCACCGAACTCGTTCACCAGAACGGCCGTCTTCACCCCCTGCTGATTGGAGAGGATGTGATTCAACAAGGTGGTTTTGCCGGCGCCGAGGAAGCCGGTCAGGATCGTGACTGGCAGGCCTGAGGGCAGCGGCTCCGTCGTTGCCACGGTCGCCGGATCCAGCAGGGGCGCTGTGGCTTCGCTGGCGGCGACACGGCCTGGGGCGGGAGACATGCGCGGTGGGGGAGGACAGCCTGTCTTCAGGGTAAGCGGGCGCGGAGGTTGGTGGCTGCGGCTGGAATCAGGACGGTAGGGCCTGCCGCCACCAGCGCCACCCCTCCAGGTTGATCGCCAGCCCCAGCAGCACCAACACGACCATCAGCACCACTTGATCCAGGCGCGAATCCGGGACGACGATGTCGGCGATCAGGTGGGGAATGTTGGTGATGGTGTAGACGATGCTGAACCAGAAATGAAGGCGCCGCCAGGGTCGCCACCGCCGAGATCCCTGGGGATCACTGGCCGCATAGGCGATCAGAAGCACGGCTAGAAGTGGCAACAGGAAGTATCCCAGCATCGCCCCGAACAGCAGAGGCAGCTGGGCAGCATCCACATGGCTCTCGATCTCCGGCGATTGGCCATGAAACAGAGGCATCAGCCCCAGCTCGACATGGAAGAGCATGGCCAGCAACCAGCAGATCCAGAGGCTGCGCAGTCGCAGGGCGTAGTCGATTGGGAACGTCATCAATGCAGCTGGGAACTTTCGGCTCGGGGCCTCTGCCGCTTCAGTCTGGACAGGATTTTCGCCATTGTTTTCGCCACTGACTTCTCAACGTTGATCGGCTCTCAGGGTTTCAATCATCCAGGACTGGGTCGTAGATCTCCACGGAGTCCCCTTTCTGTCGCTTGGCGCGATACATGGCCAGATCCGCCTGATGCAGAAGGTCAGCAGCAGCTGTGAGAGGGTCGGAGGTCATGGCGATGCCGATGCTGATGCGTGGTTGCAGCACTGCGGTGTCAACGTGCAGCGTGCTGCCCACCTGCTTCTTCAGCCGATGGGCCATGGCGAGCGCCTGCTGCCGACTGCCGCATTGCTCCAGGACAACGACGAACTCGTCTCCAGCAAAGCGCACCAACACGTCGTCGGGGCGCAGTGCGGCCTGAAGACGCTTGGTGATGGCCACGAGCAGGCGGTCACCCACAGTGTGGCCGTAGGTGTCGTTCACTTCCTTGAAGCGGTTGAGATCGCAGAACATCACCACTGCCTGACCGGCGTGGCGGTGCAGGCGATCAAGGGCGGTCTGCAGGTAGTCGCCGAGGGAGCGTCGATTGGGCAGGCCAGTGAGCGGATCCTGGTAGGCCTGGTTCTTGAGATGCTGCAGGTTGTGATGGCGTGAGGTCACGTCCCGCTGAACCGAAATCCAGTGGGTGAACCAGCCGCTGGGGTCCTGCAGTGGGGAGATCGCTATGTCCACCCAGTAGGTGCTGCCGTCCTTGCGGTAATTGAGCACTTCGGCGTTGAAACTCCGCCAGTTTTCCAGGGCCGTGCGCATGCCGGCCCGCACCAGGGCACTGGTCCCGGCTCCCTGGAACATCCGCGGACTGCGTCCCAGAACTTCCTGGTAGGAGTATCCGGTCTGGGAAAGCAGCGCGGCATTGGCATAAAGAATCACGGGGCCAGGAGCTGCGAAGGGCTCAGCTGTGGTCACCAGCACCACGTCGCCGATCGCGTGCAGCAACCGCTCAAACAGTTCCACACGTTGGCGCGCGATGGCCTCGGAGCCACGCTGTGGCTGGAGCAGGCTGGGGCCAGCGAAGCCTTCCTCAAAGGCGAGCAGTCCGACCCCCACGCCATCGTCGGTGCGAAACAGTCTCACCAGCAGAGATGTTTCCTGCCAGGGGAGCCAGAGATCACGAGGACCCTCCTGGGTCATCACCAGGCTGTGCAGCTGGATCGCTTCGGCCAGGGCTGGCCAGAACGGCAGGAGGGCGCCACCGATCGCTGCGCTCAGACCCTCTCCCAGACAGGCATGGGCCTCGCGATCGGCGTAGAGGATCGTGAGGCAGGCCTTATCGATGCCAGGGCTTTGGGGGTCAAGGCCCCTGATCAGCAGCAGACCATCGCCGGGAAGCAGCAGAAAGGGTTCGAGGCCGGCAGAGGAATCCTCCGGGCGCAGAATCACTCCGGTGATCGTTGATTCGCTGTCAGACGCACGCTCCATGGGCTCCGGGCGGGATCGACCCGGCGGATCAAGGCTGGCTTGATCAACCGCGGAGCCGCTGGATACGGATTGAATATCAATGCTAAAGGGTCCTATTGCTGACCCCCCCCCGAAGTGTTCCAACAATTTGCTCATTATGCATCAAATCATCTCGCTGGCCATAGACTTGTGGCGCTGGAAACATGTTTCGTGATCCAGGCCTCCACGTCATCCGCCGCTGCAGCGAATCGAGCCGGAGAGGCTTGGGCCACGACCCTGCGGTGCGGCAAGAGGTGAGAAGCCTGTCGGCGGACCTGCCGGACCTTCCATCGGAACCCCGGTAACGGCGGCTTAGCTTGATCGCCTTGCGTTCACGTGGGCACTGCAGAGGATCAGCTCCCAGGCCCCCGTCACCTGACCTCTTTGTCCGCCTGCATGCAAGGCCCACCCGATTCCGGCCAGCTCTCTTCAGGTCAGCTGCCTGCCAATCAGCCCTCCTCCAGTCAACCGACGCGATGGAGTCGGCGCCAGATCCTTCCCCTCGCGGCCGGAGCCCTGGGGCTGGGCCTGGGGGGTCTGCTGTTGCCGCGGTCCGGCGGGGTTGGGCGACAGCCTCCCGCCGGTCAACGCCATCCACCGCTGTCCCCTGCCGGCGAAGGGGATAGGCCGCTTCCCTTCGATCCGATGGCGGTCCTGCGGGAGTTCCACACCGGTACCGTCCGCCGGGAAGACGGCCGCCTTGTGCGGGAATTTGATCTCACGGCCGACACCACCCTGCTGCCGCTCAACCCGGCCGTGACCTTCAAGGCCTGGGCCCTGAATGGACGGGTGCCCGGTCCGACCCTGCGGGCCAATGCCGGCGATCGCTTGCGGATCGTGTTCCGCAACCAGGACAGCACCTCCCACAGCCTTCATTTTCATGGCATCCATCCGGCCGCGATGGATGGGATCCGACCCGTGCGCCACGGGCGCAACACCGTCTATGAATTTGATGCCGAACCTCACGGCATCCATCCCTACCACTGCCATGTGGCCCCGGTGACCCGTCACGTGAGTAAAGGGTTGTATGGCCTGTTGATCGTGGATCCTGTCACGCCACGACCGCCCGCCGACGAACTGGTGCTGGTGATGGGGGGCTATGACCTGAAGGGCCAGGGGCGCAATGATCTGTATGCCTTTAATGGCATCCCGAATTACTACCGGGATCATCCGATCGATCTCTATCAGGATGCTCTGATTCGACTTTATGTTCTTAACATGGTCGAGTGGGATGGGCCGCTCACCTTCCACCTCCATGCCAATCTCTTCAAGGTGTATCGCTCCGGTCTTTCCTCCACTCCGGATGAGCTGAGTGATGTGATCACCATGGGTATGGCGGAGCGCCATATTCTGGAGTTCAGCTATCGCTACCCTGGCCTATACATGTTTCATCCCCACCAGGATCAGATCGCCGAGCGCGGCTGCATGGGGCATTTCAACGTTGTGCCGCGCCCGATCAACGGTTGATTACGCGGCCAGGTCACGTTCGTCACACTTCAGCGTGACAGAAGGCTTTGCCCTTTGCCGAGGCCGGCGGAGGATCGCCCCATCCAGCTGTTGCCGATTCCATGGGTCAGGGGCGCCGTGCCATTGAACTGTTTCTCGCCCTCGGTGCTTCGGCGGGTCTGGCTGTGGGCTGCGGTCTGCCCTATCAGGACGGCGCGGCGGGGCCCGAGAGCGGCGGCGCCACTGCCACGTCCCCTGCCCCTGGCGCAGGCCACCACGAAGGTGGAGAGGGGGGCGAGGGAGGCGAGGGCGAAGCCGGGCACGGCAACACTGGCCATGGCGAACGCATGGATCCGGGCTCACCGCTCACCTACGCCACGGTGCTGGGCCTGATGCAGGGGCACCTGCTGGTGGCCGGCGAGCTGATGCAGCGGGGCCGGGCTGCGGATGCTGAACCCCACCTGGCCCATCCCGCCGATGAGCTCTACGGCGACCTGGAGCCGGAACTCAGCCGCCGGGGTGCGGTGCCCTTCCGAGGCAAGCTCACGGTGCTGCAAGACCTGATCCGTACAGCTCCCACGGCACCGGCCACCGCGCAAGCCGTGGAAGAGGCCCGCCGCTCGATCGATCAGGCCCTCGCCGTGCTGCCGGATTGGGAGCGCCGCGATCCGGCCTTTGTGGCGACGGTGATTCGGGAGTTGCTCAACACCGCCGCCAGCGAGTACGAGGCGGCCATCACCGATGGCCGGATCGCTGAAACGGTGGAATACCAGGACTCCAGGGGATTTGTTCTCTACGCCGAGCAGCTCTTCAGCGGCATCGCGCCGCAACTGGCAGCCAGTGACCCTGCCCTGGAGCGGAAGCTGGCGTCCACCTTCGCGGCCCTGAAGCCGGCCTGGCCCGATCCGGTGCCGCCCAGTCGCCCCGTGCTCACGGCTCAGGAGGTGCGGCAACGGACGGCCGCCCTCTGAGAGAGGCCGCTCTGAGCGACTCCCTTTGGACACTCCTCCAACAGGGCGGAGCGTCGACTGAGGCATCCGGTTGATCCAGCAAACTGCTGCAACGGTGAGAATGATTCTCGCTCTTGGCGCAGGGCGCTCGCCGCTTTGTCGCCCCTGATCCCACCGATGTCCCAAACCCCTTCAGCCTTTGTGACGCATCCGATGGTCAGCCCCGCCGCCGCTCGCCGCCGTGCCTGCCTCGCCCCTCTGGCGGCAACGCTGCTGCTCAGCCCCCTTGCCGCTGAGGCAACGGAGCTGAATCTCGAGGGGATGAACCGTTACGCCGCTGCCGCCGGCCTGGAGGGCCAGGAGCAGGTCACCAGCATCAACCAGTTCTCCGACGTTCGCCCCACGGACTGGGCCTACCAGGCCCTCAGCAACCTGATCGAGCGCTACGGCTGCGTTGCCGGCTATCCCAACGGCACCTACAGGGGCGGCCAGGCCATGACCCGCTACGAAGCGGCGGCCCTGCTGAACGCCTGCCTCGATCGGATCACGGAGGTGACCGACGAGCTCAAGCGCCTGATCAAGGAGTTCGAGAAGGAGCTCGCCGTCCTCCGCGGCCGCGTCGACGGCCTTGAAGCCAAGGTGGGCGAGCTGGAGGCGACCCAGTTCTCCACCACCACCAAGCTCTCGGGCCTGGCCACCTTCGTGCTGGGGGGCAATGCCTTTGGCGGCAGCGCCGCCGCGCTGGTGGAGGACAGCCGTCGCCGCTTCGGTGCCACCACGTTCAACTACGACATCCAGCTGAATTTCGACACCTCCTTCACCGGCAAGGACCTGCTGCGCACCACCCTGCGCGCCGGCAACTTCGATGGTGACAGCAACAGCTTCGGCGGTGCCGGTCCGACCAACCTCTCCCTGCTGGAGACCGCCTTCCAGGAGGAGGCCGGACCCAATGTCGTGGGGATCGATCGGCTCTTCTATCAGGTGCCGCTCGGGGCCGGCTTCACCGCCACCATCGGCGGCCGTGTGGGCCAGGAGGACATGCTGGCTCTCTGGCCCAGTGTCTATCCCGACTCCACCGTCCTGGACGTGCTCACCCTGAATGGGGCGCCGGCGGCCTACAACAAGAACCTCGGCGCCGGTGCCGGCCTCTGGTGGCAGGGCGACGGTGGGCTGAGCCTCAGCGCCAGCTACGTGGCGGCCAATGGACAGGAGGGCAATCCGGCCCAGGGCGGCATCGCCACCAATGGGGCCGGGGGCACCGGCACGGTGCAGATCGGCTACGGCCAGGAGACCTGGGGCGTGGCCGCGATCTGGTCCCGCATCCAGAACGGCAACGACCTCGTGGTCTACGGCACCCCCTTCACCCTCGACAGCTACCTGTTGCCGGGCAGCACCGATGCCTTCGGGCTGAGCGGCTACTGGCAACCGCAGGCCAGCGGCTGGATTCCCTCGATCAGCGCCGGCTGGGGCATCAACCGCAGCCGCTACGACGATGCCCCGGTGGGCAGTGTGCGCACCAGCCAGTCGTGGAGCGTGGGCCTGCAGTGGCTCGATGCCTTCGCCAGCGGCAATGCTGCCGGCATGGCCGTGGGACAGCCCATCTTTGCCACCAGCCTCGAGGGTGGCGACACCCCCCGCGACGGCAATTTTGTCTGGGAGTGGTGGTACAAAGTGCAGGTCACCGACAACATTTCAGTGACGCCGGCGCTTTTCTACCTCAGCCGCCCGCTCGGGCAGAACACCCCGGACGGCCGCACCTTTCATCAGTTCGGCGGCCTGGTCAAGACCTCCTTCAGCTTCTGATCCGCTTCGGTCTCCTGCCGCTGACGGCAGTCGCGGCACAGCCCGAAGAATTCGAGGGTGTGGAACAGGGGCTGGAAGCCGGCCAGGTCCCCGTCCGGCAGGGCCAGGCCATGGACGGGGCAGTGGTGCAGCACCAGGGAGGTGCCGCAGTCGACGCAGGTGAGGTGGTGTTCATCCCGCTCGGTGGGGGCGAACAACGCTTCGCCCGTGGGCAGATGGCGGCAACGCACCAGCCCCCGCTGCTGCAGCTGGCGCAGATGCCGGTAGACCGTGGCCAGCCCCATGGCCTGGGGACCTCCCCGCAGACGGGCGTGGAGCTCCTGGCCGGACAGTTCCGCATCGGCCCGGCCAAGTTCCTCCAGCAGACCCTGCTGGCGAGGCGGAAGCCGATCAGTGGTGGGGGGCGGACCCATGGAACGCGAAGCGACAGGCGTCGGGGGGTTTGTTCTACCCCGCCGGTAGCCATTGCGCCTGCAGCACGGGCTGATCGAGGGGATCGAGTTCCAGGCGAGTGGCGTCGATCAGCACGGCGCGCGCCGCCGTCACGGTCTGCTTCGGACCCGTCGTGCTGCCCGCCGCGGCGACGGGCCGGAGCGTCGCCAGCAGGCGGTCGGTGCTGGGGTCGTACTGCAACCCCGTACCGGGCTCCAGTTCCCAGCCCGTCAGGGTGCGGCGGCGCAGCAGCCGGCCCTGCCGATCGAGGGAGAGCAAGGTGAGGCGTTGGGCCCCGGTGGCGTCCAGCAGCAGCACCCAGACCCGCTGGCCGCCCCGATCACAGGCACTGGCCATCAGGGCTTGCGAACCCACCCAGAGCTGTCGCGGTGCCTGGCCGGGTTCCACCAGCTCCAGCGATCGGCGGAAATCGGGCCAGTGGCGCACCAGCAGGGCCCGGCCGGCCTGGGGGCAGAAGCTGCTCAGATCCCGGCTGCCCGGCAGGACCTGGCGCCGGGCAACCCGGGGGGGCAGATCCACCAGGGCCAGTCCCTCAGGCAGGGGCACCACCGCCGCTCCCCCCTCCGGCAGCAGCTGCACCCCCCCGGAGGCCTCCAGATCGAGCAGGCGTGAGTCGCCCCCAGCTGACCAAAGGCGCAGCACCGATTCTCCCGGCATGCCCATGGTGGACTGGACCAGCAGATCGCCGCGCTGGTTGCCGCTGAGGTGGGCAAACGTGAGGCTTTCGGGCAGCAGAGGTTCCAGGCGGCCCGCCTGGACGGGGCCCAGTCCCTGGGCCAATGGGGCGAGGTTGCGTTGCCGCAGGGGCAGGCGCCAGACCCGGTGCTCCCCCTCCGGCGAACGACTCACCAGAGCCAGCGAGCGGCCGCCGCCGGTGGGCTGGACCTGCAGGATCCGGTGCCACACCGGCGAGAGGGGATGCCAGCGACCGTCCCGCTCCCGCAGCTGCAGCTGTTCGCCCCCCGGCACCGGCACCACGGCCAGCACCCGCGGCCGCGGATCCCACCACCAGGCGTCAGGCCGCAGGGCCAGCCCGCGCCGATCGCGCCCCTCCAGCTCCAGGCGCAGGGGCTCGCTCAGACGTTGCCCCGCTGAAAGACTCAGCATCAGACCATCGCCCTCCCCCAGCCAGCGGTGCTCCAGGGGCGGCTGCAGCCGACTGGACCTGGCGATGCTGGCGCTGTCCATCGGCCGGCTGAAGCGGCTGCGCAGGGCCGCAGGGCCGGAGCTGGCAGGCGCCGGTTCGAGGGCCTCCAGCCTTGGAGGCTGGCGCAACAGCCATTGCTGCTGCGCCAACGCCAGGACTGCCGGGACCCCGAGGGCGAGCAGCAGCTGCCTCATGGCTCCAGGGGCCGGGCCGGCCGTGGGATCTCTCGAATCTGGGTGGGCACCACCACCAGACGCTCGCCGCTGGGCTTGCTTTCCAGGTCCATTCGCCCCTCGAGGGCAAGCCACTGGTCGGCCCGAGGCAGGGGCGAGGATGTCGGCCAGCGGACCGGCATTCCCACGGGGGTGGCATCGGCCAGGCAACAGCGCACCAGCAGGCGGGCCAGCTGCGGAGGTTCCCCCTCCATCGGCAGCACGAAGCCGCTGATGCGCACCGGATCACCGACGAACAGGCGGGGATCGGGCTGGCTGCGCAGCAGCCGGACCCAGTCGGTGAGGCTGCGCTGGGCCGGGGGCAACACGAAGCTGAGGCCCTCCTCGCTGGTGGTGTCGCGGGGGCGCTGGCCCGCCAGATCCGCAAAGGAGGGGTTCGGCGGCACGGCCAGCACCAGCAGGGCGAGCACCGCAGTGCCCAGTAGCCCCGGTAGTTGGTTACGGCGCAGCCGATCCGCTCCAGGGGCCCCGGCCTTGCTTCCCTGGCGCCAGGCCTGGGCCATCTGCAGGACTCCCAGCAGCAGCAGCAAAGCCCCGGCCAGCCAGACCAGCGGATGGAACACCTCGCGCAGCAGCAGGGCGAGCCGGTCGCTGGCGGCACTCTGCAGCAGCACCAGCCCCCACAGGCCCAGTCCCAGGCCCCGCCAGAGGGCGGCCCGCCGGGGCAGATCCCCCCAGCCGGGGCGATGGGGTGGGGTCAGCCGCGCCACAGGTTCACCCATTGCCCAATCAGCAGCACCGTCAGGCTCGCACCGGCGGCGGTGAGGGCCAGTCCTACGGGACGCAACAGCAGCCCCAGCAGACCGACCAGCTTGAGGTCGATCACCGGCCCGAGCAGAAGGAAGGCCAGCAGTGCCCCGGGGGTGACCTGGGCCGCGAAGCTCAGGGCGAGGAAGGCATCCACGCTCGAGCAGACCGAAACGATCAGGCTGAGCAGCATCAACGCCACGATCGACAGGGTGGGGGCGCCGCCCACCGCCAGCAGCCACTCCCGCGGCACCAGGGTCTGGACCAGGGCCGCCATGACGCAGCCCAGCACCAGCAGCACCGCCAGATCGAGGAACTCCTGGCTGGCGTGGCGCAGCACCTCAGACCAGGGTGGCCGCGGCGGGTTGACGGCCGCCGGCACCATGGCGGCATTGCCCCCCAGCACCCCCGTGCTGCGCTCCAGCAGGTTCACGCTGGCCAGGGGCTGATGCAGACGCCGTTCGGCCAGCAGATCCGGCTGCAGCAGGCGGGATTCCGGCAGCAGCGCCAACAGGCTCGCCAGAGCCAGGGCCACCAGCACGGCTCCCAGGGGCCGGGCCAGCAGCAGCCAGGGCTTGTTGGGGAAAGCGGCCCAGGTGCCGGCCAGCACGATCGGGTTCAGCACCGGCGCGGCAAACAGGAAGCCCAGGGCTGTGCCCAGGGGCGCCCCACCGGCCAGCAGGCGGCGGGCCACCGGCACATTGCCGCACTCACAGGCCGGTAGGGCGAAACCGAGGGCAGCCCCGGTAAGGGGACCGCCCAGGGGATGGTGGGGGAGCTGTCGCAGCCAGCGGCCGCCGGGGGCCAGCCAGCGGGCCACCGACGAGATCAGCACCCCCAGCAACAGGAAGGGCATGGCCTCGATCAGCAGCCCCTGGAACAGGGCCCAGGCCGTGGCCAGCCGGGCCGCGTTCATCCGGCCACCTCCGTCCGGAACCAGGTGGGGGTGGCCTCGTAGCAGGCGGCGTTCTTCTCGTTTTCACGGGCCTCCACCTTCCAGCAGCAGGCACGCCCCCCCTCCTGCTCCCGCAGCAGGGTGTTGGCCCAGCCCCACACCAGCTCGGCGCTGGCCTCCATGCCCACGTTGTCCATCACCCGCAGATCGAGGGCGCCGCGGGCGTGCAGGCGTTGCCAGTCCGGCAGGAGCGGGTCGTCGGCATTCACCAGGAAGGTGTGGTCGAACTGGTCGGCGAGGCGCTGCTCCAGGCCGCTGAGGGCTGAGAAGTCCACCACGAAGCCGTGCTGGTCCAGCTGGTGAGCCCGAAACCAGACGGTGAAGGAGCGGCTGTAGCCGTGCACGAAACGGCAGTGGCCGCTGTGGCGCCACTGGCGATGGCAGCAGGGATAGCCGCTGAAGGTCTTGGAACAGGTGTGACTCAAGGGGCTCGGCGGACCGGCGGCAAGTCTGCTGTGTCCTGCGGCCGGTCGGGGCGCTGCAGGGCTCTGCGGGAGCTATCGGCGGGAGTGGGCGGAATCCGTGGGCGTCGGAAGGCGAAACTGGCTGTGGTTCCGCTTCCGACTGACCTGCGGGTCCCGATGACCATGACCGAACCCCTGGAGGGAAGCCTTCATTCGTTGCCCCCGCTGCGCTTCAACGACGCTGGCCTGATCCCGGCGATCGCCCAGGACTGGCTCGATGGGGCCGTGCTGATGGTGGCCTGGATGAACCGGGAGGCGATCGAGCGCACCCTCTCCAGCGGCGAGGTGCATTACTGGAGCCGCTCCCGGCAGGAGCTCTGGCACAAGGGCGCCACCAGCGGTCACTTCCAGCGGCTGCGGGGCCTCCGCTACGACTGCGATGCCGACGTGCTGCTGCTGACCATCGAGCAGATCGGTGACGTGGCCTGCCACACCGGAGCGCGCAGCTGCTTCTACGACCAGGGCCCGCTGGCCACCGCCGGTGGAGCGGAGGCCCCGCCTCCCCCTGCCGACGCCTGCACCGAACTGATGCGGGTGATCGAGGGCCGCCGCGACCAGCCGGAACCGGGCAGCTACACCAACAAGCTGCTGGAGGGGGGCGATAACCGCATCCTCAAGAAGATCGGTGAGGAGAGCGCTGAGTTCGTGATGGCTTGCAAGGACGACGACGGCCCTGCGATCGCCGGCGAGGCGGCGGATCTGCTCTTTCACCTGCAGGTGGCGCTGGCCCACCACGGGGTGAGTTGGCGGCAGGTGCAGGAGGTGTTGGCCGCCCGCCGTGGTGCCCCCCGCCGCGGCTAGTCAGGGCAGCCATTGCCTGGGCCTGCACCCTCGCCCAGCCCTGCCACCACTGCTGGCCACCACTGCGCCGCCACTTCCGGTGTGCCGTACCACCGCGGTCCGAAGGCGCCACCATGGGCCACCCCGGCCAGGGTGATCGCCTCGGATCCAGCCAGCAGGGCCGAAGTCACGGGCACAAGACCATCGCCAGGGGCGTCGGCATCGCCGCAGATGTTGCGGTAGGAGGACGGAGCGAGGCGGCGGGCGGTGGGGCTGAAGGCAGCGGGTGGGAGGTCCCCCGCCACCGAGACGTAGCGCACCTGATCGGCGAAGGGGCAACCGGGCAGCTCCCGGTCGACCCGTTGGCGCAGCGGCGTGGCCCGCCGCGCGGTGTGGGGACTGCCGAGCATCACCAGGGTGTCGGCTCGGGCTTTGCCGTTGTAGGTGCGACCTTCAAAGGGTTGATCCGCCAGGAAGAGGCGCAGCATCACCCCACCGGAGCTGTGGCCGATCAGGGTGACGCGGCCCGTGGAGGAACGGGCGGCCTGTTCGGCCACCAGGACGGCGACCCGATCGAGCAGCCGCACCCAGCCGAAGGGGAAGGAGGTGAGCAGCCAGTCGAACCGGCTGGCGGGCACCAGCAGCACCGGCTGGGAGGTCTGGTCCTGGAGCCAGAGCCGCAGGGGTTCGTAGGCCTCGGCGGTGATCAGGAAGCCACCGAGGATCACGATCGGCTGCTGGGTCATCGCCGGGGGCGTCACGGACAGGCCACCAGCCAACCATCCCCCCGGCAGGATCGGCCCAATCACCTGGGAGAATGATTCTCATGCTTCTGGCGTTGCCATGGCCTCCCTGCTTCCCGCGTGCCTGGGCGTCCTGCCGGGGGTGGCACTGCTGCTTCTGGCCGGATGCACTGCCCCCGTCGGTGGGCCCGCATCCCCGCCGACCGCTGAAACCGGGAGGGCCGAATCCGGGGCGATGCCACCTCGGCCGGTGGTTGTCACCACGGTGCTGCCGATCACGTTGCTGACCCGGGCCGTGGCCGGCGACTGCGCCACGGTGGAGCCCCTCTTCCCCTCCACCACCGATCCCCATGACCTGCAGGTGCGACCGGCCGAGATGGCCCGTCTCGCCCGGGCCAGGGTGCTGGTGCGCAACGGCCTCGGCCTGGATGACTTCCTGCTGCCCCTGATCGACGGTGCCGGCCGTTCTGATCTGCGGGTGATCGAGGCCAGCCGCGGTGTCACTCCCCTGCCGGCGGACCACGACGATGGCCATGGGCATGGCGGTGACCACGACCATTCAGACAGCCATGGGGATGTGAATCCCCATGTGTGGCTCGACCCCCTGCGGGCCCGTCAGCAGGTGGGCACCATCCGCGATGGGCTGATCGCCGCCGACCCCAGCTGCCGCAAGGGTTACGACGAGCGAGCGGAGGCCTTCTCGCGACAACTCACCGCTCTCCACCAGACGCTGGATCGCCAGCTGACTCCCTATCGGGGCCGCACCGTGGTGACCTTCCATGATCTGCTGCCTTACTTCGCGGTGCGCTACGGACTCCAGCGGGCCGTGCTTGTCAGCCTGCCCGGGGAGAGTCCCTCCATCGCCGCCCTCGAGCAGGCCGGTCGCATCGCTCGCCGGGAGGGTCTGCGGGGCCTGCTGGCCGAGCCCCAGCAGAACAACCGGGCCCTGGTGGCCCTCTCCCGTGATCTGGGTCTGCCGATCCTGCGCTTCGATCCGTTGGAGCGGGGTGAGGAGAGCAGCGAACCGTCCGCCGCCCGCTATCTGCGCACCATGGAGGCGAACGGTGCCGCGGTGGCCGCCGCGCTGGGAGGGTCGGCGGCCCGGTCCGCCGGGGTGGGCGCTCCCGTGGATCGCTAGGTTGAAGCGATGGCGGAAATGATTCTCGAAGTCAGCGGCCTCACGGTGCGGCGGCGGGGTACCACCGCGGTGGAGAACGTCAGCTTCTCGCTCGCCGCTGAATCCGATACCGCGCTGGTGGGCCCCAATGGCGCCGGCAAGAGCACCCTGGTGCAGGCCATCCTCGGTCTGCTTCCCCATCAGGGCGGCCAGGTCCGGCTGCTGGGCGAACGCCTGGATGGCCGGGGCCGCCTTCCCGTCAGCGTGCGCGAGCAGATCGCCTATCTGCCGCAGCGGCTGGCCCTGACCGGACCCATCCCGCTCACCGTGACGGAATTCGTGGGTCTCGGCTGGGATGGCACCAGACTGCGCCTGCCCTGGAGAGGCGAGGGGCGACGCCGTGATGCCATCCGCTCCGCCCTGGCCAAGACGGGCTGCGAAGGCTTCGCTGAGCAGCGGATCAGTGACCTCTCCGGCGGGCAGCTCAAACGGGTGCTGCTGGCCTTCTGCGTGGTTCGCCCCCGCCGGCTGCTGGTGCTCGATGAAGCCCAGGCGGGCCTCGATCCCCAGGCCTCGGAGGCCTTCCAGCAGCTCCTGTTCAGCCTGCGGCGCAGCGAGGGCTGGACGATCCTGCAGGTCTCCCACGACCTCGACATGGTGCGCCGCACCTGTGATGGGGTGCTCTGCCTCAACCGCAGCCTGCGCTGCTCCGGCAGCCCCGATCATGCCCTGAGTCAGGCCCAGCTGGAGCGGCTCTATGGCCGCGACTATCTGCCCTATCACCACCACCATGGCGCCGGTGGGTGACGCGGTCTCGTTTCCGGAGCTGCTCGCCCTGCCCTTTCTGCAGCGGGCACTGCTGGCGGGTGCCCTCACCGGCGCCCTCGGAGGCGTGCTGGGCAGTTTCGCGGTGCTGCGCCAGCTCTCCTTCTTCAGTGATGCCCTGGGCCACTCGGCCCTGCTCGGCATCAGCCTGGGCGTGGCCCTGGGACTGAATCCCACCCTGGTGCTGATTCCCTTCGCGGTGCTGTTCGCCCTGCTGGTCAATCACCTGGTGGAGCGCAGCCAGCTGCCCACCGACGCCCTGCTCAACATCATCTACTCCTCCTCCCTGGCGATCGCGGTGGTGGCCCTGAGCCTGCTGCCCGGGTACCAGGGCGGGCTCCAGCAGCTGCTCTTCGGCGACATCCTGGGGGTGGACGGGCTTGATCTGCTGCTGGTCACTCTGTTGCTGCTGGGGGTCGGCACTTACCTGTTGGCGACCCGCAGCAGCCAGATCCTGCTCAGCCTCGATGAGTCCCTGGCCCTCTCCCGCGGGGTGGAGGCTCAGCGGCAGCGCCTGCTCTTCGTGGTCGTGCTGGCGGTGGTGGTGGCGGTGTCGATCAAGGCGGTGGGGGTGCTGCTGATCAGTGCCTTCGTGGTGATTCCGGCCTGCGCCGCGCGGCTGGTCAGCCGCCACTTCGGTGGCTATGTGCTGCTGGCCGCCGCCCTCGGCAGCGGCGGCGCCGTGGTGGGCGTGCTGGCCTCAGCGTTCCTCAACCTTCCCTCCGGCCCCTGCGTGGTGATCGTGCAGCTATTGGGCTTCCTGCTCGCCCTGGCTGCCGGTCGGAGGCTGCAGGGCCGGGCCGCCTGAGTCGGGGGCGAAAACACTGGGCTGCTGCTGCAGCCAGCTGAGGGTGGCGCGGTCGCGGGGACCGATCTCCAGCACTGGGTTTGCCCCTGGCACCGCTGCCATCACATCAGCAGGCTGGTCGCTGTGGCCCCACAACCCGAAAGCATGGCCCAGTTCATGCAGGGCGGTGGCTTCGATGCCCAGCTGCCGTTGGTTCGGAGAGAGCAGCACCTGCAGGCGGGGCTCCAGCTGCCAGGCACCGTTTTGCCGTACCCAGCGCGCCCCCAGCAGCTCAGCGCGCCCATGGCTGGCCCGCTGCTCTCCCTCCAGAAGCCGCAGCGGCGGTCGGCGCCGCAGCACCTGAATCTGGGCGGCGGCGGGATCCTCCACCCGCTCGATCACCAGCAGCTCCTGCCAGCGGGTCAGGGCCGCCTCCACCGCCTCGCTCCAGCGGCGATCCCAGAGGGAGGCCTCGTCCCCGATCGGTTCGATCCAGACGCACCAGGGAGAGCGGTGAATCCAGCCCCAGGGGCCAGGTTGGAGCCGGTGGCGGTAATCCTCGAAACCCTCGGGACTGGCTGCTGACGGTGCCGTGCCGCTCGATGGCCTGGTAGTCGGTGTCCTGGCGATCGAGTCTTGGGTGATCGGCGTCTCTGGTGGAACTGCCGCAAGGACCGCCTCGGGCAGTGGGCAATTGGGTTGATCCGAGACTGTGGGGGGTGCCAGCGGAGCCCTGGGAACCGGGGAAATTGACCTTGCGGCCGGAGGTGGCGCCATCGCGCCAAACAGCAAGACTGCAAAGGCTGACCCTGAAGCCGCACTGGCGATCAGGATCCGCCCGGTGCGTCCAGTCCTCACCCGGCTCCTCCAGGCAGTCCAACGCCGCGAGCCATCAACGTGGCCAACAGGGGGATGGCGGCGAATCCGGCCAGCTCGATGTTGAGGATCCAGCCCAGACGCTTGGCCAGGGCCTCGCTCACCTGCGGAGCTTCACCCTTGCGCAACGGAATGGCCCAGAGGATGTAGGTGATCGTGGGATAGAGCGACAGGCCCCCCACCGACAGGTAAAGGCCCACCTTCCACCAGAACAGGGGATTCTCGGTGTAGAAGGCGCTGCCCTGGCCGAAGTGGAGCACGCGCAGGATGCCGCTCCCCAGCAGGGCCAGGGCTGCCAGGCCGTAGACCACGTCAGTGATCACCATCAGCGTGGCGTCCTGCTTGCTGGGGTTGGGGCGGATCAGCCGCCGCTCCAGCACCAGGGCCCCGAAGCAGATCATGAAGCTGAGGTAGTGCACGTAGGCCACGCCGGCGCTGGAGAGCACCGGGGTGGGCAGGGCAGCGAAGCCTGGCATCGATGGGGTGGAGCGTTGGCAGCGACGGTAGCCAAGGCACTCCGGCCTCAGCGGACGGCCACCGTTGCTCTGGACAGACCGCTGCCCTGGCCGCTGCCCGGGACAGACCGTTGTTTAGGGCAATCCTCTTCTGATAACAACGAGCATCTCAGAACCAACCTCTCGGCTGGGGCCCACCGCATCCGCCGATCCAGGCAATACGCCCCAGGGGCTGCAATTGTAATCAGATGAATAGTGTAGGAACTGGAAGAGAATATGTAATCAGTCAAAGGTTACGAAGAGAGTCGAAACGTTGGTTGTCATTCATCTGGCTCGTGTCCCCTGATCAAATCAGCCTAGGTTCAATTCAGTCTCGGTAGTGGTTGTAATGGCGACATCGCTCAGCGCCTATCTCGGTGAAATCGGTCGGCATCAACTTCTCACTCCCGAGCAGGAGCTCACCCTCGGGCGAAAGGTGCAGGCCATGGTGGGGCTACAAGAGCGCTGCCACGACGCTGGCGGCAGTGGCCCCGCCTGCGAGTACAGCGATCTCGAGCGGCGCACCATGCGCCTTGGTGAGCGCGCCAAGGACCAGATGATCACCGCGAACCTGCGGTTGGTCGTGAATCTGGCCAAGCGCTACCAGGGCAAGGGGCTGGATCTGCTCGATCTGATTCAGGAAGGCACCCTGGGGCTCACCCGCGCCGTCGAGAAATTCGATCCCACCCGCGGACATCGCTTCAGTACTTATGCCTACTGGTGGATTCGTCAGGGACTGAACCGTGCCCTGTCCACCCAGAGCCGCACGATTCGGATCCCCGTCAATGTGAACGAGAAGCTGACCAGGCTGCGGGCCGCCAAGGCCCGCTATCTCCAGGCCAATGGTCTGCCCCCCGCCGCCAGTGATCTGGCCCGGATGATGCAGTTGCCCTTGGGTGACGTCGAGGATCTGCTGGGCTGCGAGTTGCGCAGTGTCACCGTGAGCCTGCAGGGGGTGGTGAAGTCGAAGGCGGATCCCTCCGAACTGGTGGACGTTCTGCCCAGCAACGAAATGCCGCCGATGGAGCGGGCAGAGCTGGCCGAACGCAGTGCCTCGGTGTGGGCACTGCTGGAGCGGGCCAGCCTCACACCCAAAGAGCGCACCGTGGTGCTGTTGCGGTTCGGGCTGGATGGCAGCAATGAATGGCGGACCCTGGCGGAGGTGGCCCGTCAACTGGCCTGCAGCCGCGAATATTGCCGACAGGTGGTTCAGCGGGCCCTGCGCAAGCTGCGGAAAGCCGGCATCGAGAGCGGTCTGGTGGAAGCAGAATGAAAGTCCTGCGCGACCGGCGCCATGACTTCCAGCTCCGCGGCATCTTCGGCACGGCCTTCCTCCTTCGCCGCTGAAGGTTTCGATCCCGATCCCCCAGGACTGGAGGTGGAAGCTGAGGTGCTCGAAAGCCGGGTGGTCGATGAGGCGGTGCTGCTGCGACTGCTGCGCCGCGCCGGGCGGCTGGTGGCACGGCCGGCCCTGGAGTGCCTTGAGCTGCTGCTTGATGCCTCCACTCCCGCCCAGGTGCGGTTCACCGTGCTGGCGGCTCTCACCTATCTGCTGGTGCCGATCGACCTGATCCCCGATTTCATCCCGGCGGCTGGCTTCAGCGACGATCTGGTCGCGATCACGGCCCTTCTGGGGCTCTGCACACGCCATCTCACCCCCGACATCAAGCGCCGGGCGCAGCGCAGACTGGATCGCTGGTTCCCCCCCGGCCGCTGATGCCGTCCCTGAGTACCGATCAGCGCGAAGATCTCCAGTCTTTCCTCAAAGACTGGCTTCGCCATGCCGGCCGCAACCAGGCCGATCTGAGGCGGGCACTGCGGGCCGCTTCGATTCGGATGCCGGTGCTGGTGGACGCGCTTGAACAGATCCACCACACCGATGGATTGACGGGCCTGGCGGAGCGGCTCTGCGGCATCGAGGAGCTCTGGCAGCAGGAGGATCAGGGGGTGGATCCTCAGGCAGCGGTGGGTCATTCGGCCCTCGACGATCAGCTGGGTGAACTGGATCTGTTGTTGCAGGAGATCCGCGGCGATCGTCAGCCCTGACAGCCAACAGGCAAAGTGTGGCCAACCAGCCCATTTCTCCCGTCCAGTCCGACGATCCACTTGCCACCTCTGACATGACGACCTCGCGCCGCACCAGCAGCTCCCTCCTCGCCGGGCTGGCCTTGATCACGGCTTCCACCAGCCTGGCTCTGCTCTGTGCCGACCCTGGCAGAGCCCAGAGCCAGAGGTTTCTGCTGGGCCCTGGCAGCTCGGTCGGCCCCTCCACCAAGGTGAAACCTGAGAACTGCGTCACCGCCGAGGATGGTTCGATCACCTGTGACACCAAGCTGGAGAATTCCCCCAGCGACACGCCGGCAAGGCCCCAAATGGATCCTTTCCCGAACTGACTGACCCAGAGTCGACAGCGATGCGCATGCAGCCGTGCAGATGAAAACGAGGCCCTGGTTTCGGCGTGTCACCGATGATGGTGGCTTCCTGCATCTGATTGATCGAGGGGAGCAGCAGCTGGCCAAGCTGCTTGCCCTTGTGCTCTGCGTGGTGATTGCCGCCGCCACCTTCCAACTGGTCGCGGTCGTGATCGGTTCGCTGTTCACCTCCAACAGCCGCTGGATGGGGGACGACCTCACCGCAGTGCTGGGTGATCTGCTCAATCTCCTGATCGCCCTGGAGGTGCTGCAGAACATCACCTCCTATCTGCGGCGCCACGTGGTGCAGATTGAGCTGGTGCTTCTCACCGCGATCACCGCCGTTGCCCGGAAGGTGATTGTGCTGCCACCCGGTGCGGAGAACAAGCCACAGCTGCTTGTGGGTCTGGGAATCGCGGTGCTCTCTCTGGCCGCTGCCTTCTGGCTGGTGCGCAGCCTCAGTCTGCGCAAGCCGCCTTCGAGAACAGGGCCAGCCATACGGAACCGGGAGCCGGATCCGTCCGCTCCAGACGATGGGCTCGATGAGCTCTGATCCAGAGGCTGTCTCCGGCTGTCATTTGCCGCGCCTCGGGTTCATCAGCAAAGCGCAGTGTGGCGCTGCCGCGTAGCAAGAGCACCCATTCGTGCTCCTCCTGGTCGTACCAGAAGTGGTCGGGATTGGCGAAGTCGCAGGAATGGATCCGCTCCAGACGCAGGCCCGGCGCCTCAAGCAGCAGGCGGGTCTCTTCGGTTCCAGCGGCTGGACAGGAACCAGCCAGCAGGTTGTCATCACCGGCGGCAGGGTTCTCCTGCTCTCCCCAGCGGCGACCGATCTCAAAACCACGGCTTTGCGCCAGACTCACCACCTGATGGTGGTGGTTGCAGTCGCGCAGGGCCTGGCGCAGCGCCGGATCCGCTTCGCTGAGGGCCACGAAGGCCTGGAGCGCTCGAACCTTCTCGAGGAACTGCTGCAGCTGGGCTTCGGCCATGGCAGGAGCACGGATCAACGGAGCGACTTGATCATCCGCCAGCGCAGAAACGTCGCTCCGCCGAAGAGCACCTCCTCCTCCTCCTGCACCTCCCAGCCGAGTCGCGTCAGCAGGGGCCGTGACAGCTGGCTGGCCTCGGTGCGCAACTGCGCGCAATGCTGACGGCGGGCATGGGCTTCCAGCTGGAGCACCAGGGCCGTGGCGCGCCCCTGGCGGGATGAACGGCCGCGGCAATAGAGCAGAGAGAGTCGATCGATCGGATCGAGTACAGCGAAAGCTTCGATCCGCTGGGAATCGTCTGCTACGCAACTGGCGAGGCCGTAGCCGTTGCAGAGGGCGGAACGCACCGCATCGCCGCGAGCAGCGTTGGTGGCCCAGGCCTCGATCTGTGTGCTGCTGTAGAGACCCTGAGTCTGGGAGATTACGGCGTCGTGATAGAGGTCAATCAGCTGGTTCAGATCCTCGGCAACCAGCGGACGGATGAGGGTCATGAAACTTGTGGTGGCATGGGTTGGTGTCACGACAACAGCTAATGCTGGTGTACGTTACGGGGGTCGGTCAATTGCTAGCGAAGACATTCCATGCTCATCGGAACGGAACTACTGGCCAAGGTCAAGGAACTCGGTGATGCCAGCAAGTCGGAGATCGTCCGGGAATGCGGCTATGTGTCGTCCAAGAAGGATGGAGGCGATCGACTGAATTTCACCGCCTTCTACGAGGCCCTGCTCGAAGCCAAGGGCGTGGCGTTCGGTGGTGGCGGCAAGGTTGGCAAAGGTGGACGCAAGCTCAGCTACATCGCCACGGTTCAGGGCAATGGCAACCTGCTGATCGGCAAGGCCTACACCGCCCTGCTCGAGCTGGAGCCCGGTGAGGAGTTCGAGATCAAGCTGGGTCGTAAACAGATCCGTCTGCTGCCCGTCGGTGCCATGGAAGAGATGCTTGAGGATGAGGACGAGTGACAGTGCAGCGCAAGTGTTCATGGGGTGGCCTGGTCATCCCATGGCTGCTGGTGCTTGGGCTGGTCGCTTCGCTGCTGATCGTCCAGCCCGGAGCCGCGCTGGCTCTGGCTGAAGCCGAGCCCAGGTCTGAACAGGTCAGCACTGCCCAGGTCAGTGCTTCCCAGTCAAGCGGTGCACAGCTGTTCGAGAATCATTGCGCCGGTTGTCACCTGCAGGGAGGCAACATCATTCGTCGCGGTAAGACCCTCAAACTGGCGGCCCTGCAACGCAATGGCATCGCTGATGCCGACGCCGTTGCCGCCATCGCCAGAGCAGGCGTGGGTCAGATGGGCGGCTATGCCGACGTGCTTGGGGATGAGGGTGTGTCCGTGGTGGCGGCCTATGTGTGGCAGCAGGCCCAGGCTGACTGGCCCAGACAGCCTCGGGACACCTGATCCAGGGCCTGGCACCTCAGAACGCCTGGATCCAGGGATAGACCGCAACGGCTGTCCAGATGCCGTTGCGCCAGTAGACGTCGGACTTGACCAGGTCTTCAACCTCCTGCAGAGATCCGGCCTCGAAGATTCCGAACACGTGGGTGCTGGCTTCGGTGGGTCCAAGGGTGACCAGGGTTCCAGCCTCTTTGAGGCGCTGCAGACCCGCCAGGTGCTCCTGGCGGTAGGGCGTGCGTTTTTCGAGAGCGTTGTCGCAGTAGGTGCCCCAGAGCACAAACTTCGCCATCACCAATCGGTCGGTGTGGTCCGACAGTAAGGCCCATGGGACAGCAATCCGTCACAGCAGGAAGCAGCTCGGCAGGGTGGTCTGAGCGCGCGTCAGCCGTGCCACCAGCCGCCGCCCGGCTGGAGGCGGTGGCCAGCCCTGTGATTCCTGAGGTGGCGGCCCTGACCCGCCAGACCCCCGGCACCCTCTCCCTGGCCCAGGGGATGGTGCACTGGGCTCCGCCGCCCGGAGTGGATGTCGCCGTTCGGCAGGCTCTCGACGCCGCTGCCAGCCAGCCAGGCGGCTGCAGCGCCGCCCTGCATCGCTACGGTGCCATGGCCGGCGAGCCGGAGCTGTTGGCGGCGATCGGCACGAAGCTGCGGCACCAGAACCAGCTGGATCTGGAGGGCAGCGCCCTGCTGGTCACGGCCGGCAGCAACATGGCCTTCAACGCTGTGGCACAGGTGATCTGTGATCCCGGCAGTGAGGTGTTGCTGCCGGTTCCCTATTACTTCAACCACGCCATGGCGATCCAGCTGGCTGGCGGCGTGCCGGTGCCGGTGGAGGCCGGCTGGATTCCGGACCCGGAGATTCTGGCCAGGGCGATCACACCGCGCAGCCGCGCGATTGTGACGATCTCCCCCAACAATCCCAGCGGCCTGGTGATTCCCGCATCGGTGCTGGCGGCGATCAATGCCCTGTGCGAGCGCCACGGCCTGTTCCACATCAACGACGAGGCCTACGAACTGTTCGTGCATGGCGCCGAACCCCACTGGAGCCCGGGCTCCCTGGCGGGCAGTGGTGCCCACACCATTTCGCTGCATTCCCTCTCCAAGGCCTATGGCATGGCGGGTTGGCGGATCGGTTATGCGGCGTTGCCCCAGCAGCTGATGGCCGCTGTGGCCAAGGTGCAGGACACGGTGATGATCTGTCCGCCCCTGCTCAATCAGCGGGCTGCCCTGGCGGCCCTGGAGGCTGGCCCAGCCTGGTGTGCACCACGCATCGCGGCCCTGGGGGAGCGTCGCCGCCAGCTGGTGAACGCCCTGAATGAGGCTTCTGAAAGCCTGCCCTGTGCCCTGCTGGCCCAGCCGGATGGGGCCTTTTATGCCCTGCTGTGCATCGATGCGCCTGGCGGCACCCTGGGTTCGCGGGATCTGATGCGGCGGCTGGTGCTGGAGCAGCGACTGGCCAGCGTGGATGGCGCGAGCTTCGGGCTGGTGGAGCAGAGGCACGGCTGTGTGCTGCGGCTCAGCTACGGCATGCTCGATGCGGCGGAGCTGGAGGAGGCACTGCGGCGCCTCAGGCATGGCATCAAGGCACTGATCCAATCCGGCCCCAGCGGCCCATGAATGGCCAGGTGAGATCGATGGGTGCCGCACCGTTCTGCGGCCAGAGCGCCCGCAGGTCCATCTCCGCCTCCACCAGGGGATCGACCCCCTGCTCCCGAGCCCGCTGTACGGCAGACCAGGTGCCCAGATGGCCGAGGAAGGTGGCCAGGTCCCAGTGACGCTCAATCGCCAGATCGTCGGGGAAGGGCCATTCCTCTGCGGGAAAGGTCAGATCCCGGTAAGCGTTGTCGACCAGCCGTCGCTCGGGAGGCCACCAGGGCGCCAGGGTGTCGCTGTAGAACGTCTCAAACCAGGCGCGCAGTGCCGCGGAGGGCATGTGCACGGGCAGGTAGCCGATCCAGGCCATGGCGGCACCCGGTCGTGCCACGCGACGCAGCTCGGCGTCGAAGGCGGGTCCGGCGAACCAGTGCACCGCCGCGGCCACCATCACCCCTGAAACGCTGGCGGGCTCCAGGCCACTGGCTGTCGCGGAAGCGCAGCGGTAGTGCACCCGCTCCTGCACTGCGGCCGCTGCCAGTTGGTCGGCACTGGCATCGGTGGCGATCACCTCGCTGAAGTGGCGGGCCAGGGCCAGGGAGGCCTGGCCGCTGCCGCAGCCGCAGTCCCAGACCCGATCACGCTGGGGACAACGCTCCGCGAAGCGGGCGAAGAAGGGCTCTGGATAGGTGAGCCGGTAGCGGGCGTAGTCGCCGGCCACGGCGCCGAACCAGCGGGAAGCGGCCGGAGCACCCGGACTCGTGGACTCTCCTGGTGCGTTTGCCGGCATGAAAGCCATCATGGAGGGAACGGCATATGGGTGATGGCCATGCAACAAACCCCCCAGCGGCTTCAACGCCGTTCCGTTGCAACCCCATTCCTCCTGGTGGTTGCTGGGTTGTTGGCTTTGCTTCCGGCAGGTTGCGGTCCCGCCCTGCAGGTTCAAGCCAACGACCAGCCGGACGTCCCTTCCCCTCAGCCAATCGGTGCAGCCGGGGTTGCAGCCGTCGACATGGCCAACCCCCGGGGCCTCGCCTGAGCCCCTCCCCAGCAAGACTCAGGCGTCCAGACCGAGCCGCAGAGTCGAGCAGAACCGCCCGGCCGCCGCCGCTACATCCTCTCCGGCGGCATGGGCTTCGGCCATCACCTTCACCAGAGCGCTGCCCACGATGGCTCCGTTGGCGCCCCAGTCACGCACCTGGCGGGCCTGCTCAGGTCCGGAGATGCCGAAGCCCACGGCCACGGGGGTGCCGTCGCTGGTCTTGAGCTGCTGCACCAGGCCGCCGACGCGGCTCTGCAGGCTGGTCCGCACCCCCGTCACGCCGGTGACACTGACCAGATAGGTGAATCCTCGGCTGGCGGCATGGATGCGGGCCATCCTGTCGGCTGGAGTGGTGGGGGCCACCAGCAGCACCAGGTCGAGCCCTTCGGCGGCGGCGATCGGCGAGAGCTTTTCGGCTTCCTCCAGAGGCAGATCGGGAACCACCAGGCCGGCGGCACCGGCGCAGGCGGCATCCTTGCAGAAGGTCTCCATGCCCCGGTTGAGCAGGGGATTGCTGTAGGTGAACAACACCACCGGCGTGCTGAGCGCACCGCGCAGACCATCCAGCAGCTCCAGCACTGATGCCGGCGTGGTTCCGGCCCGCAGGGCGCGGCTGGCGGCGGCCTGAATCACCGGGCCATCGGCCAGGGGATCGCTGTAGGGGATGCCCAGCTCGATCAGATCGGCGCCGTTCTGCTGCAGCGCCAGCAGCGTCGCAGCGGTGGTGGCCAGATCGGGATCGCCGGCCATCAGGAACGGCATCAGGGCGCAGCGTCCCTGCTCAGCGAGGGAGGCGAACCGCTGGTCGATGGCCGTAGCAGCGCTGCAGGCGGAAGGTGTCGCGGCAGAGGGGCTCATCAGCCGATCCGAAGGGGCGTCGGAAGCGAGCCTATGGGGTCACATGTCGGCGTCGGCCTGGAGCTGGCCCACCTCAGCCAGGAGCTTCTCTTGCTCCTCGGGGCTGAGGGAATCGAATTTGGCCTGCAGCTGCTCGATCGTGTGAGCGTCGTAGGCCTCGCGGTAGGTGCGACGCTGCTCCATATAGGTCATTTTTCCAGTCACCACCCGCAGCAGGTAGGTGGCTGTCCAGCCCACCACCACCAGCACCAGCAGCACCGAAGAGGCGATGCCGGCACTGAAGCCCTCGTAACCAGTGGCGGTGAAAATGCCATAGCCAATCCCGCCAAGCCCGAAGACCAGCAGACCCAGCAGGATCGCCTGAGCGCGGCTCATGAGCCCGCGTCTCCCTGGCCTGCCATGCGCAGGTTGATGAAGGGAGAGAACAGGATCAGGCCGGGGAAAAAGAGAAACACCAGGCCGTAGACGCCGAAGCGCTCAATCTTGCCCATGACATACCAGCGCTTCACCATCCACCAGTACAGGGCCAGGGGCACCACCACCAGGTAGGCACCCGCGAGGGCAACAAACGCTCCAAGCCCGAGCAGGTTGTCTGCCGTGAGGAAGCCGGGCATGACCAATCGGAGCACCACTCCGACGAATTTAGGATGGCTGCGCCGGGGGCATGGCGGAATCGGTAGACGCAGCGGACTTAAAATCCGCAGGTGGCGACACTGTGGGGGTTCAAGTCCCCCTGCCCCCATCAAGCACTTCCCCTCTGCTGCAAGCGATCCCAAGGATCAGCTCGTGCCCAGGAGGGACACGGATAGGACGGGAATGTGTCCAGAGATGTCGCCTTGGCAAACATGTCGGCAGACACAGCGGATTGCTTTTCTCTGTCGTTTGCCAGAGAATGTCTTCGGATCTGGAGGGCGCAACGATGCCTGCGAAAACGGCATGGACGAATGAGCTGACCCGGCTCAACCACGCCCTTGGTCACCAGGGCCCCTTTCTGCGGGCCCGCCCCATCAGGCTCAAGGTCCGGAGCAGACCGCTGGAGGACGGAAGCAGACCCGTCGATGTCTTCGGCCACTTCGACCAACTGGAGCGGGTCACCTCACGAGCCACTGGGGTGGCCATCACGCCTGGGAACTTCGAGATTCGCCTCCCAGAGGCGAGAGCAGCAGCAGAAGCCCTCGTCTCCCGTGCCTTGGAGGGTGACGACACCCATGCCCCTCGAGGCTGGACAGGCCGCATGAAGCCTTCCCACGGGATTCTGGCCAGGCAGGTCAAGGACGCCAAGCAGTTCCTCATCCATAGGAGCGACCACCTCGGCCGGTGCCGTCCCAGACAACTGGAAACGCAGCTCCGATGGCTCGCGATCTGCGAAGCCAGAGCCCAGACCCTCGGCCGCGAGCTTTCCATCCGGCTCTGCCTCGAGGCCCTACGCGAGCATTACGGCGGGATCAGCGGAGCTCCGTACAAGCAGGCCTGCGGGATCCTGAAGAAGATCTGTGAACGACTGGGACTTCCCAGCGTCGTGCCTGACGACTTCGTGCCCCGGTACCGGTATGAGCCACAGCCGCGTACCGACACTCCCTCGGACGAGGAGATCTGCTGCGAGCTCAAGGCCGTCACGGACCCCGACGAGGCCAGGTTGATCTACAGCGTAGTCGTCTACGGCCGGCGCGTCGCCGAGATCTACTACGCGGATTGGCCGAACCTGGCCGACGACGGAGACCTGGCCGTTTTCGCTGCCAAGAACAAGAAGCGTGCTACCTCGTGGCCGATGCCGTTCGGAGATGAGCAGATCGACTTGCAGGGATTCCGTCCACCGCGCTGGGACGAGCTCGCGAGTATTGACGCGGTCCCGGATCAAACGAAAGCGGACCAGATCCGGATCGAGGCCTCAAAGATCTCCAGGCTGATCCCCCGGCGACTGGGCTGCACCGCGACCGACCTTCGCCACCGATGGGGGGCCGCCTGCCTGACGGACCCCCGCATCGACGAGGACGCCTACGAGATCGCTGCGGCCATGCTCACCAGCATGGCCATGCTCGAGAAGACGTATACCAGGGAGCTACGCGAATACAGGAAGAAGAAAAAGGCCTCGCGGCATCAGACTGCCCAAGGCTGAGAGGGAATAACTCTTCCTCGAGAATGTGCAAGTTTAGCCATCTCTGCCATGTCGTAGCGTACGGTGCGAGGGCCGAAGCGTTGGAAATGGCGCCCCTCCTTCATTCGTCCCTGTTGAATCCATGCGCGCCGCAGTCGATATAACTGCCGGCAAGATACAGAGAGGTAGTTGGCCACATCCTGAGTCGTGCCCCAGGGCGTGAGAGTGGTGGAGGTGGTCGAGGTCATGTGATCAGTGGGTTGTCAGGTCTGGGGTGGGGTAGTGCCAGGGCCTGGCGACTAATTGCCGTGCCCCGCTGGGTGCTGACAGGCTACCGATGTTTTGTGTGCTCCCATGCCTCTGGAGAGCGGGCAGCGCCAGCCCCACTGCGGTCCTTGATCTGGCATGACAGGGGTATAGAGCGTCATGTCAGATCGAGGACGGGGCATCCCCCGGCGGCCGGAGGTCCATGGGCTCGATGCGCCACCGATTCCCCTCCCGCTTGGTCTCGCCAGCCTTCACGACCTGGAACCCCAGTGCTTTGACCAGCGGCCACACCCTGCGCACATCCAGGGCATCCATCGGGCCTGGTATTCGGTCCGCACGGCCTCCCATGGCGCGGGCGACACGCCGGGCACCAGCCTTGTCCAGGCTGGTCAATACAGCCCAGACGGCCTCCATCTCCGGGCTGGAGCCATGGACCATCCCAGCCCGGATCAGGGCATCGAGATGGAGCTCCTGCGCGACCTTCCAGGTCTCGCTCACGTCGCACTCAGCGAGGTCAACGTGGGTTCCACCCTGGATCCGCCTCCTGGCCTCGTGCTGCACGTCCTCAAGGGTGGAGGTGCCTTCGACCAGGCGCTGCAGGGCCTCGAGGCGGAACTGCTGGAGCGCTTCCGGAGTGCGCAGCACCTCTCGGCGTTGGCCCCCTTCAGGGAGCACGGTTTGAGCCCCCTCCTGCTCGAGTTCCTCCACAGCCCGGAGGATGTACCCCTCCTCCTCGAGCAGCCCGCGCAGGCACCAGTCGTTCTGGAACGCCTCGAAGTTCCGCCGGGCCTCCAGCTTGGCCACAGCAGCACGGCTGGCAGGGTGACGCGCCTGCAGCAGGACGGTGTAGTCGAGGTGGGAGCCTTCCAGCATGTGCTCCTGGAAGGCCTTGGAGGCACGCCTGGCATCGGTTTCCTTGGTGATGCCGAGGGCATCGGGGACCACCTTCGGGGCCAGCAGGATGCGGCGCGCGCTGTTTCGGCAGCGGTTCAGGGCCTGCACCACGTCCTCGGCTTGCCAGCAGTAGTCCTGCACGACCGCGCTCAGCGCCACCGGCGTCTTGGCCATCGAGATCCCGCACGACACCGCCGGGCTGAAGCCCACCCGGAGGTACTGGGGGCCCTCGGCCTCGGCGTCCGCCAGGAAGCGCTCCACCCGTGGGTTTTCACGGCACTTCTCCTCGCCCGTGATCTTCAGCTCCGTGCCCTTGGCTGCTGCTGGCAGGGCTCCCAGCAGACGATCGAGCCCGGCCACGGTGCCGTGGCCCAGCCAGAACCGATCCCCTGCTGCGCTCACATCCCCGAGCTGGAGCAGGAGCGTCCGCTCGTTTCTCTGGTTGGGCAGACCCAGGAAGAGCTCCCGGCTGCGGGTGTAGATGCTGCTCAGCAGGTAGGGGGCCACGCCCGTGAGCTGCTGCAACCACTCGAGCTCCAGATCGCCGACCAGGGCATCCGCTGCCCAGACCCGCACGCACTCGAGCTGCACCAGCCCCTCGAGGGCATCGAGCGCCTTCCCCCGGATCGGCCGCAGCATGTCGGTACCGCCCATTACCCAGTTCGCCAGCACCTGGCTGATCTCGTCGAGTATCAGCACGGTCGGCCTGGGGTGTTCGCGGAGCTCCTGATACCAGTGCCAGAGCGACTTCTCCCCAGTCCCCTTGTAGGCGCTTTCCCCGCAGCAGAACAGGCCGTCCCGTAGCGCAGGCCCCTCGTGGAGCCCCTCGCGCTCGGGTGTGCCAGGGAGGGCGCTGATGTCCGCCACGCCGTACTCGGCAGCGCCCTTGTGGACCAGCGAGGAGCGGTGGTAGGCCCCCAGGACGACGTGCTTCTGGTTCGTATGGGCTTCCAGCAGGGCCAGACCAGCCACCATGGCTTTGGACTTCGCGGTCCCCGTCGCGCCTTTCAGGACCAGAACCCTGTGGGCGAGGGCCGCCTGGAGGACGTCATCTGCGCTGAACTCCCGGTTGATCGACACCCCAGGCCAGCTCCGCTGCAGCCGGCGATAGGTGCTGCGGGTGCAGGCCGTGGAGACCCTCCACCAGAGCAACTGCTTCTGCTCGGCCGAGAGCTCCCGCCGAGCGACCGCTGCAATGACATCGTCGGTCTTGCCGGGCATGTCGTGCAGCCAGGTCCACCATCCGCTCCCCTGGGCCCCGTGGCGCTCCATGGCTCGCGCGAGCTTCTGCGCCTGGATCTGCGACTGGCTGGTCTTGGAGCCAGCCCGATCGAAGCGCACAGTGACCCCCTGGCGACCCTTCGCGAGCCGCTTCAGGAAGGGGTGGAGCCTGTCGCTGCGGCCCTGCTGCCCCCACCCGTTGATCCCGTTCAGCCCGATGGCGATCTGGCCAATAGAGCAGGCCGCCATGGCTTTCAAGGCACTTTCCTCGATCCAGATTTCAACCTCGGGGTGGCGCAGGATGAACTCCCAGACCTTCCAGGGCTGGAAGCCAGCCTCGGTAATGTCAAAGCCGTGGTGTTCCAGGAGGGTCACGGCACCCATGTAGCTGAGGAGCGGAAGGCATACACCACGGTTCACCGGATCCCATCCCCGGGTGTCGACCCGCAGGAGGCCAGATCCCCTCCTGGAAGGGTGGACTCGATGCAACAGGAATGCCGCTCCGGGACCAGGGAAACCCTGGCCATTGACCTTCACGGAATAAATCGACCATCCCCCTTCGGCGAGGCGGCGTGACTCACGAATGCGGTTGGAGATGCCGGCCCTGGCTCCCGTCTTCCCATGGGTCGTGTGAGCCACCTGCGCGTGCTCCCACTGCAGCAGACCCCGCTCGTACTCCGGACTGACTCCGAGATGTAGTGCAGTCGGCGCAAATAGCGTTGAGTCGATGCCATGGAGGCCTGCCAGCTCCCCGACCGTCTGGAGTGGGAGACGCATCGAGAGATCAGCAGGATCCATGGGATAACCCCCGTTCGGGCACAAAGGCAGCACTACAAGGTATTGGTTTTGTCCTTACTCACTCGCTGCACCGCCAAGCTGGAGATCGATGAATCGATCCGTCTCTCTCTGGGCCAGCTCACTCCCGACGATCGCCACCGCCTGCAACTAGCGCAGATCGACCTCTGGCCGCTGAAGCCCTACGTCGATGACGTCACGTCCCAGCAGTACCGCTGTGGGCGTTGTGGCGAGATTGCCTGGGGAACTCCCCGCTGGATACACCGGGGAATCGGCCCCTGCCGTTGCCGGCAGGTCTCCTGTTGCCCGTGGCCCAGACCCGGAGGCCCTGATCCGCGACGGCGCGGTGAGCCCTGATCCGGCGGGGACCCTGGGCTGAGGGGGCCGAGCAATAGATCGCGGCGACGGATTCTCTGCGGCGCTCCAGGGTCGGAGGGGGAGGGGGCCATCGCAAGAATTCGCGGTGCAGCGCCAAGGTGGCACCCATCCCGAGGGGCGCGCTGGCTCAGGCCTTGGCGGTGATCGCCACCACCTGATCGCGGCCGTTCTGCTTGGCGTCGTACATGGCGGTATCGGCGCGGGCGATCAGGGCATCGAGCGATTCATTGGCGCGGGCCAGGGCCACGCCCACGCTGATGGTGATGCTCACCTCGCCGTCGATGAGCGGCACCGGTGCGCTGGCCAGCCGCCGCAGTTTCTCGGCGATGGAGATCGCATCGTCGATCCCCTGCACCCCCGGCAGCACCACCAGCAGCTCGTCGCCGCCGATGCGGGCCGCCAGATCCGAGGAGCGCAGGCAGGAGCGCACCCGTGCCGCCATCGCCTGCAGCACGGCATCGCCGGCGTTGTGCCCGTAGGTGTCGTTCACGGTCTTGAAGTGATCGAGATCGCAGAACAGCACCGCCAGTTCCTGGCCCCGGCGCTGCTGCTGGGCGGTGAGGCGCTGGATCTGGCTGAACACCTCCTCGCGGTTGAGCAGGGCGGTGAGACTGTCGGTGGCGGCGCGGCGTTCCAGCTCCCGCTCGGCGGAGACCTCCAGATCGATCATCCGGAAGGTGCACACTTGGCCGTCAGGTTCTCCGGCGGCGTTGAGGAAGGGGCTCCAGTGGCTTTCGATCCAGTGGGGGTTGCCATCCCGGCTGCGGAGCTGATCCCGCCTGACCAGGCACTGACTCAGCTTGCCCTGGTTGGCCTGCTGGCGGCAGGGGCGGTCGCCAAAGGCCTCGACGAGCTCCCCGATCGGGTGGCCGATCCAGGCGGCGGGCTGCCAGCCCAGCACCGTCTGCAGCGACGGCGAGACCCAGCGCACCGTGTCATCGGCGGCCAGATGCACCACCACGTCTGTGGAGTTCTCGGCCAGCAGGCGGAACTGCTGCTCGGAGGCGGCCAACTGCTCGATGGCATGGGCCTTCTCGCTCACATCGCGCCAGGTGATGCTGAGGTCGCCATCCACCTTCACGGCACGGATGTCGAAATGGCGCGATTGGGCTTTGATGTCGTGGTACAGAACAAAATCGTCCAGCAGCAGAGGCTGGCCGCTGGCCAGCACCTTGAGGAAGAGATCGAAGAGTCCGCTCGTGACATGCCCGGGCCAGAATTCCATGATCGTGGCGCCCGCGAACCTGTCCAACGGCATCTGGTTGTAGGCCGCAGCGGCAGGGTTGGCCCGCAGGATGCGGAAATCGGTGATCTGGCCATCTGCGTCGCGCACCGGCCCGAGCATGAAATGGGGGTCGAGCAGGGAATCGAGGGTGGTGCGGAGGCGCTGCCGCTCGGCACTCAGCCTCTCCTGCGCCTGCACCAGCTCCGTCACCTCGTAGTTCACGCCCAGCATCCGCAGCGGCCGCCCCCTGCCGTCGAAGCTGGTGTGGGACACCGCCTGGAGGTGGTGGACGGAGCCATCGGGCCACACCACCCGAAAGCGGGCTGCATAGACAGATTCAGCCCGCAGGGCTGATCGAATCGCTGTCTCTGTGGCGGCCTTGTCCTGCGGATGAATCGCATCGACCCAGGCTTCGTAGGTGTTGGAAAAATGGCTGGGGTTGCGGCCATAGATCCGGAACATCACCGGGTCCCAATGGACGATGTTTCTGGGAACGTCCCAGTCCCAGATCCCCACCACCCCTGCCGCTGCAGCGGCCTGGAGGTAGTCGGTCTTGGCCACGATCTCGGAGATATCGATCAGCTCCACCATCACCTGCTGCACCCTTCCCTCCGAGTCCCGCAGGTTGCTCACCTGCAGATCTCCCCAGATCACCGAGCGGTCGGGTCGTGTCAGGCGCAGGCGCATCTGGCAGAGGCTCCGTTCCCCGGCCACCACAGCGGCCACCTGTGCCATGGGATCCGTCTCCTGAGCCGCCGCCGCCTCAGGCTCCTGTTCGGCTGCGGCGGTGGGATCAACAATCCGAAGGGCGTTGAGCAGGCCTTTGGACTTCAAGGCGGCCTCGTCCTGGCCCAGCAGGCTGCAGAGCGGTGGACTCAGCATCAGGAACTGGCCGGTGCCAGGGCTGCAGATCGCCACCCCCACCCTGGCCGCCTCGATGCTGAGGCGCATCTGTTCTTCGGAGCGAGCCTGGGCCTGCTCAGCTTCGACCTGCTTGTTGATGTCGATCACCTCGCCGATGAAGAAGTCCACGTCTCCCTCGCTCCGGCGGACGCAGGACACGCTCAGATCGATCCAGGCGGCCGTGCCGTCGCCCCGCACAAACCGCTTCCTGAGTCGATAGCTGCTGCGCCGATTGGTGACCAGCTCCTCAAACAGGGGGAGCTCCAGCTTGATGTCGTCTGGATGGGTGAGCTCTTTCCAGTTGTGGTTTTGCAGGGTGTCGGCATCCCGGCCGAAGATCTGGCACAGCGCGGGATTCACCCGGGTCAGCCGTCCGTCGGCATTGGCCAGGGCGATGCCGACGGTCGCGTTGTCGAGGGTGAGGCGCAGGGTCTCCTCGCTGCGATGCAGCTTGGCCAACGTCTGGCAGCGCTGGGCCGAGAGCCTCACCGCCATCAGGGCCACGCCCGAGAGACCCAGCAGCCGGATGACGAAATCGATCGAGGGGAAGAAGCCCCTGAAGGTGCCCGAGGCGATTGCCAGCACGTAGGCCTCCGCGATCAGGGGTGCCATCTGGCGCGGCGTGGCGAAACTGGCCGAGAGCACCACCACCACGAAGTAGTAGGGCAGCAGCGGGAAGGTGCGCGGCAGGAGCAGATCCAGCGGGAAGATGGCCGCCATGGCCAGCGCCAGGATCCAGAGCCGGCGGCGGTTGCGTGTCGCTGGTAACGCTGGTTCCGAACGCTCTTGCCCCATGGCACCCGGTGGGAACCGAGAGGATTGTCTATGGGGTCATTCTGCTACCGCTGAGGACGCATCGTGGGTGCGGATCGAGGTCTGCCTCGGGCTGTCACAAAAACGCGCCTGCTCCGTGGCTTCACAGGGCAGGGGCGGGCACGGTGGTCAACCGCTCAGCAGCCTGATCCCAGAGGATGTAGTCGAAACAGGTGGGGATGTCGCTCAGCCGCAGGCGCCTGACGCCGTTGAGCAGGTGCTGATTGCGTTGCTGGCAGGCCCGCAGCCGGTTGAATGGAGTGGATGCTGATGCCCTAAGCACCTGTTCCCAGGTGAATCGCCGCTGATGGCGCGGCCGAGGGTCGCAGTTCAGCATGGCGTCTCTATATAACGCCGCGACGAAGTGCGACCCTCCCCGAGGCAAAGGGGCTGGCCCCCGGAGGAGATCGCTCCGCTGGCTGCTGCCCATGCTCCGCAGGGAGGCATGGCCCCGGAACCCCAGGGCAGCGAATCGCTCCCCTGTGTCCACGTTCCGCCGCCAGATCGACCCCGGATACAAGGCCACCCGCCCCACCATCGCCGAGCGCCGAGCGGCCCATCGGCGGCGGTTTTTGGAGGGGTTCGATCCCCCGCTGGCCTGGTGGCTCAGCGGCCCCGCCTGGCCCTGCTGCCCGGAGGGGGAGCCCGTTGGCGAGCTGGCGATGGACGGCGATTCGTGAGCGGAATCCTGAGGGGTCTGGATCATCACCATGAACCCCGCCAATCCCTGGGATCAGCAACCCGACGAGCCCAGCCGGGCCTACGAGCTCTTCGCTGTCTACCTCGAGGCAGGTCCCTCCCGCTCCATCGCCGAGATGGCCCGGATCACCGGCCACAGCGACTCCAATCTGCGGCGCTACGCCACCCGCTTCAACTGGAAACACCGGGCTGAGGCGCATGACCGTGAGCTCCTGGGTCGAGTGGTCACCCAGTCGACCGAGGAGCGGGAGGCCGAGCACCGGGCGCAGATCCGGGCGTTTGCCGATCAGTTGACCTGCCGTGCAGCCCGGCTGGGCGACGTCGCGGATCGGCTGATCGCCCTGGCGACCCGCTCGGTTCAGACGATGCTCGACCGAGGCGAAGACCTGGACGCCAGGCTGCTGCCTTCCGTGGTCAACGCTGCTGCGGCTTTGACGACCCTGACCAGCGATCTTCAATCTCGAGCCCTCGGGATCGATGAGCTCATGGAGCTACTCGAGGAGGACGTGGAGCAAGGCTGAGCTGAAGCCAGGGCTCCCAGGAATGACACCTGCTGGATGCCTGCTCAAGGCTGCTCGTCCACACTGTCGGCTCGAAGGGCGAAGACCTGATCACATCCGCGTACGAAACCGCTGCCGCTCCCGCTTGCAGGCATACATGCGCTCATCCGCCAGGGCCAGGAGTTGGTCGAGTTCGGTGGAGTCGTAGGGTAGCAGGGCGCCACCAATACTCACGGCCAGGGGCAGGGCGAGCTGCTCGAACACCACCGGGGGCTCCATCGCCTCGTGGATCACAGCCGTGATGCATTCAAGGTCTGCGATGGTGGAGAACTGCGGGAGTACGGCAGCGAATTCATCGCCCCCGAGCCGCGCCACGAGACCGCGCTCACCCACGGCGGAGGCCAGGCGCTGGGCGCAGGCCTGGATGATGCAGTCCCCGGCGCGGTGGCCATGGGTGTCGTTCACGCCCTTGAGGCCATCCATATCGATCATGAGCACCGCCACCGAATGACGGCGCTGCTGATGGGCCTCGATCAACGTGCGCAGCCGCTCCATGAACAGGGCGCGATTGGCCAGGTCGGTCATCGGGTCATGGGTCGCCAGGTGGTAGAGATCGTTCTGGCTGTAGGTGGTGGCAAAGAACATCGCGGCGGCAATCGCCTGCGAGAGCAACCCCAGCAGATAGATGGCAGGTCCACCAAAGCCATCGGGCTGGCGGGCCATCGCCTTGAGCACGCCGACGCAGGCGTCGTGGTGCATCAGGGGCACCACCACCATCGAGCGCAGCCCCAGCAGCTCGCACGCCGCCCGGTCCACCCGTGGGTCGTCGTGGGTGTCGGTGCAGATCAGCGTTTCACCTGTGCGCACGCACAGCCCCGAGAGGCTGTGCTCGATGGACAGGCGCAGGCCCAGTTCATGGGCGGCCATGCCGGAGACCGCGCGGTAGACCATGGCGTCCCCTTCCGCCAGTTCGATCACGGCGCCATCAGCATCGAGCAGGGCAGGGATCTCCTCCACCACCAACTGCATCACCGCCGCCAGGTTGAAACCCTGCTTGGCGATCTCGCCCTGGATCCGGATCACCTCCAGAAGCTGCTGTTGGCTTGGCATGGCCGTTCGGTAGCGCCGGTGTCTGCGTCGATCCGTGGTACCCCTTCAACACCTACTCGCCAGTGATCTGGAAACCTGCCGATCGATAGATCCCGTTGCATTCGCGTGGGGTAGGGGGAGCGCCTCGAAGCCTTCTCAAGCGCGCGCGTTGGAGGTCGCTCAGGCCTGGCTTCCTAGATTTCGGATGTCGCTCGAGGGCGAGGCCAGACGCTACGAGGGCGTTCCCCGCTGCCGTGGTCAAGCGCAGCCTGGCCTATCTCCTGCCGATCTGCGCGGTGGGGTTGTCTTTTCTTGAACCAAGCCGATCCTCCGTGTGGGGAGGTATGGGCTGAGCCGGAGGCCAGGCACTTCGCAGTGCGTGGTCGAGGCAGGAGCGACTCCGCAATGATGTTGGGGCAGAGGCGCCTATGGCTATAGCGGCGTCTGCCGGCAGTGGTCGGAAGGCCAAGGCCACCAGCATCGGTACTGAGTTGAAGGACCCCATGGGCATCACCCTCAAGGAGCACCAGGAGCGGGCGGCTGCGGCGGCTGCGGTGGCGTGAGGCTTGTGCCGGCGTACCGATGACGGACCCTCCCTACGCACCGCCGCTGGCTCTCAGCCAGGCGCTACTGCACCAGGTGGCGGCCATCTGCAATGCCCTCGGCCGCTGGAGTGCGCGGGAGGAAGCGGCGCCATCGCCGCGCCTGCGCCGGGAGAACCGCATCCACACGATCCAGGCCTCGCTCGCCATCGAGCGCAACAGCCTCACGCTGGAGCAGGTGAGCGCCATCGTCGCGGGCAAGCCCGTGATCGGGCCGACGCGCGACATCCAGGAGGTGCGCAACGCCATCGCCGCCTACGAGGCCCTGCCGCGCTGGGATCCTGCCAACCGCCTCCACCTGCTGGAGGCTCACGGCCTGTTGATGGCCGGGTTGATCGAGCGGGTCGGTCGGTTTCGCGCCGGCGGCGTCGGCATCTACCGAGGCTCCGAGTTGGTGCACATGGCGCCCCCAGCCGCTCGCGTACCAGGCCTGGTCGATGATCTGCTGGCCTGGCTAGCCGTTACCGACTGGCATCCGCTGCTCACCAGCAGCGTGGTGCACTACGAGCTGGAGTTCATCCATCCCTTCAGCGACGGCAACGGCCGCCTCGGACGTCTCTGGCAGACCCTGATCCTCAGCCGCTGGCAACCGCTGCTTGCCTGGCTGCCGATCGAGGAGGTGGTGCGCGATCGCCAGGAGAACTACTACGCCAGCCTCGGCGCCGCCGATCAGTCAGGCGACCTCACTCCCTTCGTGTCCTTCATGCTCGAGGCGATTGGCTCGGCCCTGGATCAGGCGATCCAGCAGCAGGCCAGCAGCGCCCCGCCAGGTTCGGAGATCAGTTCGGAGATTGGTTCGGAGATCACCGGAGCGCCTGCCCCCACTCCCGAGCGAATCCTGGAGTTGCTATCCGCTGAGCCTCGCCTCTCTGCCCGCCTGCTGGCCGAACGGCTGGGTCTCAGCTCCCGCGCCGTGGAAAAACAACTGGCTTCCCTGCAGAGCGCAGGTCGCTTACAGCGCGTGGGATCGACCCGGACAGGCCACTGGCAGGTGCTGTGACGTGTGCGAAGCGACGGCTGTAAGCCACGCCCCTGTTCGGACCACAGAACCCTCCCCTCCTCTTGACCACGACAGGAGTTGCCCCCTCCCGCACGGCACTGCCAGCTCGCGTTGTCACTCCTGGCCTCAGCCCATGGATCACCTTGGTGAGCAGCCATGGGCCGTGAGCGGGCTGGTGGCAGAGGGCACTCCCTAGCCGGTGATTGCCCTCAGCTCGGCCGCGACGTACTGCTGAAGGGGCGGGTCCGCTCCGCCCTGGACCGCCTGAACCCCGGCCTGCCTGCCGGCCGTGGCCCTGGGAGAAGGCCCTGCAGCGTTACCGGAACCGGGCGCCCGAGACGGCCCAGGTGATCGAGCAGGCGGAGACCCTCTCTGGGGGCTGGGCAGCAGCATGAGCACAATGAGGGCCTAGCCACCAGCGCCCGCTCCCTAGGTGGCGCTTCAGAACGGCTGTCATCAGGAAACAACAGAGGCAACACCACGTACAGCCTTCTTCCCAGAAGCGTTCTCCGGCAATGCTTTTGAGCAATGAGCAGCGGACTTAAAATCCGCAGGTGGCGACACTGTGGGGGTTCAAGTCCCCCTGCCCCCATCGTTGAAAAAGCTTGTCGAAACTGGATTCTGGCAAGGCGCTGATGGTCGAGGCGGTTTTGGGGCTAGGCACGATTTAGGCACGAAAAAGCCCAAAAGGGGCCAAACTAGGCACGGTTTTAGGCACGGTCGCCATGCCCTCCAAGGACCCGTATCTGACCCGTGTCAACCGGGCCCTCAGGGACCTGGGCTGCGCGGTGGCGATTGAGGTCGCTCCCTCCGGCAAGCGCCTGCGGCTCAGAAGCACGATGCCGCTGCCCGACGGCTCCTGGAAGCAGCAGCGCATCAGCACCCCGATTACCTACCCCGCGGGGTTGGAGCAAGCCCGCAAGCTGGCCGAGGAGCTCGGCCGGGATATCGAGCTCCACCGTATGGGGCTGGACCCCTTCCCCTTTGAGCGGTGGTTCGATGACTCCCAGAAAAGTGGAGGCGGGAAGAAGGGTGGGGAGGCCGAAGACGGGATCAGCGGCGTTCAGGCGATCCGCCGCACCGAGCAATGGTGGATCCAGCAGCGCAGGCGTGGGGTGAGTGCCCCGGTCTCCTGGGCCACCGACTACGCCTCGCCCCTCAAGCCACTGCTGTCTCTGGAGAAGATCGATCTGAAGGTGCTGACCGCTTTGGTCGAGAGCAAGGAGGTGGGTAGCCGCAACCGGCGTCGGGCTTCGATCGCCACCGTGGCAGTGGCCCGTGCGATCGATCTGGGCCCGGAAGCCGTCCAAAAGCTCAAGGATCTCGGCAAGGGGTACACCCCACAGAAGGATGCGGCCCCGCGTGAGCTGCCCACGGATGCGGTGATTCTTGAGGTGATTGATGCGTTGCCCGCCGATTGGCAGTGGGTTGCCGGTGTGTGCGCCACCTATGGCACTCGCCCCCATGAGGCACTGATGAAGGCTCATGTCCAGCCCAATGGCCTCGTGGCGATTGAGGGAGGAAAAACCGGAGCCCGCCAGGGGCTGCCACTCCCGAAAGCCTGGATCGATCGCTGGTCGCTTGAACGCAGGCGCCTGCCCGGCATCAACCTCGATCGGGACCACCGCACGGTGGGAGCACAGCTGGGTGTGGCGCTGCGGCGGTTCGGGGCACCCTTTCAGCCCTATGACCTGCGCCATGCCTGGGCGGTGCGGGCGATTCACAACCCGCAGATCAGCCCGTCGCTGGCAGCCAAGAGCCTCGGGCACTCGCTGATGGTCCACACGTCGCTGTATCAGCGCTGGTTCGACAGCGCCTCGATGGCGTCACTTGTTGCGCAGATGTGAGGCGAAGCCTTCCACGTCCACGTAAAGCGTCCGGCGCCTGCCGGTCTCGCCGGTGGTGGCGCTGACGAACTGAGGCGGGATCCGACCGCGATCGATGGCGACCCGCAAGGCACGGGCGCTGGGGAAGTGAAGGGCCCTGGCGGCTTCCGACAGGGGCAGCCAGGGGCTGCTGCTGAGGGTGGGCTTGAGCTCCAGCCTCGCCTGGATCACATTCAGCTGGGCGCAGATGAGATTGAGTTGCTGCTTGATATCATCCGCAGCTGTCAGAGATGGGCTCATGGCAGTTGGATTCTCGCAACACCATTTGAGTCCCTGAGATCAGCGATTGAGCGCTGTTGAACCGTGCAAACCGTGTAAGCCCTGGATATCTGCACGGTTTGCACGGTTCAGGGGCATCCATGCAGGCCGTGCAGGAGGTCAAATAAAAAGACCGCAGCGAAGTTCGCCGCGGCCCTGTTGTTTCGGTCGATCGATTATGGCATATCCGGCGATTGCTGCGGCTGCTTTCTGCTGCACTGTTCCACAACAGAAAGATGCATTCTGGGCTCCCTACGACCAGGGGGATCGCCCATGAACCCCTGTGAATACAGCGCTCTGAGGGAAGCGACCGGCCATCTGTCCCGGCTGGGGCTCAGCCTGCAGACGGTGATTCCGGTGGCGCTTCCCGCCGAGTCCTATCCCGCGACCAGAAAGAACAGCTCAACCGGTCAGCGGGAAATTCAGCGCGACAAGAATGGCAAGCCCCTGCCTGCCTATGCGGGCAAGAATCCGAGTTTCTGGAAGGCGGACGGAACGCCGACTCAGACGAGTCACCGAAAAGCGGTGGATGAGGCAGAGCTGCTGGCAAGAATTGATATTGCGGAACGCCTTGGAAAGCCGATCGGTCTGGCAGTCATCCCATCCACGGATGTGGTGGTGATCGACTTCGATCGCAAGAACTATCCATCACAGGAAGCTTGCGACCGTGAATGGCTGGGATTGCTGGATCTTTATCCAGAGCTGACGCAGACCCGCATTGAGCGCACGCCCGGCGGCGGGGTCCACATTTACGTGCGACCGGCTGACGGGATGGCCAGCTGGCGGAATGCGGCAGGGAAACGGCACTGCAATTTCACGACCGTTCCTGGCGGTGAGCATCGCGGGGAGGTGCTGGCCGGCACCCGGGTGTGCGTCTGTGCGCCAACCCGCAACGGAGCCGGTGCCTATGAGCTGGTCAATCCCGATCACGCCTACAGCCTGGTCGAGGTCAGGGCCCTCGGGGCCATAGGCATCTACCCCAGGGCAAGGGCGACCGGTTCGACCACGAAGCCGCCCCAGAGGCAAAGCCGAACCACGAGCACGCCACCGCAGGGCTCTGCCTCGGCAACGCCGGCACTGGCGGAGTTGATCGGCAGCAAGGCCAGGGATGTCCTGGCAGGTGGCTGCCCCTATCGCGGAAGTGAGGGAGCGGCGGTGGATCGCAGCGCTCAGCTCACAGGGTTCGTGAAGGAGCTCTACAGCTGGGTCAACCTGCTCGATGCCCACGGTCTGCGCTTCAGCGGCAGTCCGGACGATCTGATCCAGCAGGCCGTCGCGGTCCTGGCCATCGAGGACAAGGCGGATCGTGTCCTGGCCACGATCGACTTGGATCACTGCCGGCATCGGGACAGTGATGCCGCCCTGCGCCGTTACCAGCGCCTGAGCAGCGGCTCAGTCGGCACCCCAGGATCCTCTGGGTCCCCTGGCTCCACAGGCGCGCCTCCAGCGGCGGCAGGGCAGGGAAAGCCCACGTTGCAGCAGGCTCTGGAGGAGCTGGCGGCAGCAGGCCTCAGTGGCTCAGAGCTGTCCTTTCGCCTGGAGCGCATCGCCGGCGACCACGACCGCGGCCTGCGGGACGTGCAGGGTCTGTACCGGGAGCTGATCCAGGAGCAGGAAGCGTCCCTCGATGCCGACGACTCCCTCGATCAGCTGGAGCAGCTCGGTGGCACGGTCGACCTGGACGTCAGCAGCCTGATCCCGCCGGTGTTGTTGGAGGCGCTGGAGGCGATCCGGCGCACAGCGGAGTTTCAGCACAGCACATTGCTGGCTGTCCTGCTGGCTGGGTTTTCAGCCGCCCTGCCGCTGCGCAGCTCGATCGAGCTGGATCCGTCAGAAGACTTCAGTCAGCCGCTGACCCTCTGGGTGCTGTTGCTGATGCCCAGCGGTGAGCTCAAGACCCCCCTGCTTTCGCGGCTCCTTGTCCAGCCCTGGCAGCAGTCAGTCGATGGGGTCGTGGAGCAGGCCCATAGGCGGCAGATGCAGGAGTGGGAGCTCAGAAAGCTGGACGCCGACAACGGGGCCGGCCCGCCAGCGGGCCCCCCTCCCCGGATGCCCCAGACCCTGATCACGGAAGACCTCACCGTGCCCGGCGTGGAGGTTCACCTGGAGATCCACGACAAGTGGGCCAATCGCTCGGTCTGCATCTGGCTGGATGAGGCCGCGGCCACCCTGCGGCAGATGGCGGATCCAGGGCGTGCCGGTAAGGACGCAACGCTCGGAGGCTGGCTCCTCTCCCGTTACGACGGCACCGGTGCCCGTGGCGCCAAGGTCGATCAGAGCCGGGAGAGGCAGTACAGGAGCTGTCGCCTGGCGATGGTGGCGGGCTGTCAGCCGGAGGTGTACCGGGAGATCACTGGTGATGCCGACCAGTCAGGTCTGTCAGCTCGCTTCATCGTGATCGAGCAGTTGAGCGTCCAGCAGCACTTCCCCACCAGCTGCTCCGATGAGGACATCCGCCAGGCTGAGGCCCTCAAGCAGCTGCTGATTCGCTGTTACGGGGCTCTGGCGAGGCAGGAGCAGCTCCAGCTGCGGCTGACTCCGGAGGCTTTTGAGCTGTTCCAGGCCGAGCGTGCAGCGATGTATCAGCGCAAGCGCGCCAGTGTCTCCGCTGCCGAGCGCTCCCTGGCGAACAAGGCCGCCGGGCGGATCGGCCGGCTGGCCGCTCTGTTCCATCTGCTGTGGTGCCTGGCTGAACGGGCCGAGGGGCCCATCTCCCTGGGGAATGGCCTGGTCGGTGTGGAGGCGATGCAGCGGGCGATCCGCTTCAACAGGTTTCTGCTGGATCAGACGGTCGGCGTGCGCCTCACCTCAGCCGGCAACAGTGAGCTGGGAGCTTTGATGCTGCGGCTGCAGCGGGTTGCCTGGGAGAAGAAGATACCGCTGTCTCTGAGCACGCTGCGCCGTGCCCTGAGCGGCAAGCAGCGGCCTGAGTCCAACGAAGTGCTACACGCCCTGCAGGTGCTGCAGGAGCGGGGCTATGGCGAGCTGGAGCAGATGGAATACAAGGGGCAGCCTGGCTGGAGATACACGGCCACCAAGCCGTTGCTGGCTTCCAGCTGAGGCGGTGTGCTCCACCGCTTGGGGGTGATCCACCCCTGCACAGCCACCGCTTGATCCACCGCTCCAAAACGGCCTGAATGCTTGTCAGGTCTGACGTTCAGCCCATAGGGGTGGAGGGTTGGTTGCTGACCCGTGAATGTGGCCATGGCTCAAGGCGCGTCGATAGTTCCTGAAGCACTCCCAGAGTCCACCCATTGGGGGTGATAGGTGCTCAGATCCCAGTTCAGACAAGAGAAGAGAGAGATATTCCCTCCTCCTTTAGGGGTGGACCGAGGGGTGGCCAAGGGGCGGCCAAGCCCTGGCAAGGGGTGGAGATGCGACGAATACTGCACAGCTGGGTACAGATGTGCAGCTTTGGCGCATGATGTGTGGCCATGACCGCAGTGCTCGACAGGAAATAGACGGCCCTGACGCTTGTGCACCGCAAGGACCTGTTCCGCACCGGGGAGGCCGTGGCTGTTGGCGTCGATCACTCGACCCTGGCGCGTCTGTGCGAGAGCGGCCGTTCGCAAACACATTGATCTGCTGATCGTGGCCAGGCGAGTGCCCAGACTGGGCTGCTGCGCCTGGATCAGACTGCCTCGGGGTGTCTATAGGCCCGCCCTGCAGTTCCCCCTGCTTGAGGTGATCCAGGCGCAGCCGGCGCTGCATCGCCTGCAGATAGAGATGCAGCGCTCCGGTCCGATCCGCCTGAAGATCTACGGGGTGGAGAAAACCCTGGTCGATTGCTTCCGCCACCGTCGCTGGCTCGGCATGGAGCCGGTGCTGGAAGCCCTCAAGGATGCAATCAACTAGCAACAGCTGAATGTGGATGAGCTCTGGCAGCAGGCCCGGGCCCAGACTGAGCAGTGTCCAGCACCGCAGGCATGGCCAGCACCATGCCCAGCCTGCGGCGCGATGCTGGCAGTAACGATCGCCGGATTGTTGCCTAATCCCCCCATTGGGGAAAGGCCAGCCGTTGAGGCATGTCGCGTCGTTACCCTAGATCACCTTGAACGCATATTGCAATGCCACCGATGAACACCCACAGTGAGACAATGAGCATCATGAGTCCAGTGCCACACGGGATGCAAGATGGCCCCGCATTAGTCGCCACCAAAATATATTGACCGCTAACACGTGCGAAGCCCTGGCTAAACATGGCTGCTGGTTAATATGGGTGTTGCAACCATTAACCGCCAAAAATCGGCGCTCATTACGGAGGAGATTGGCGGCTAGCTTGCGGGAGCCGTGACGATGACATGGCCGCTGGTTATAGGACACAGTGGAATGGCAGCCGCTGAACATATAGCAGATTCTAGCCTCGGTCGCTATGCCAAGGCTATCTATATCGTGCGGGTCCTTTACTCCTCCCCCTATAGGTACGACGCCGCGAGGCCCCAGTTTTCGTCTAGTGCTAGCCATTTGGGTATAGCTCGACCCCAAACATGCCCCCATTGTATTATGCTTTTGTTCTGCCCCAGAAGCCAGTGATACCAGTGCTTTTGAGCGAATTGCCCCGGAAACTTTCGCCGCATTTGTATCAGTGAGCCCCGCCGGTCCGTCGCCGCCCGACTGATAACAGTTGAGATGACCGGCCTGGCGCCGCACATTGGCTCAGGTTTCCTGTTCAGGTTGAAGCCTCAGGACACTGGATCTGGTTTGCCCGCTTCAATCCGGCCTCGTTTCGCTCTGCTCCCAGTTGACTTGGGCGACGCGCGCTGGGGTCATCTGACCCCCACCGGAGGCCCCGATCGAGGACCTGCCTGCGGAGTTGAGAGGTTGGGTCACGAGCTCAGTTCACCGGCAGGGCCTGAACGGTGATGGTCAGATTGCCCTCGCTGTCGCGCTGGGTTGCATAGACCATCTCCTGCAGCAGTCCCTGCAGTTGCTGAATGGCCTGCTGCTCCTGCCGGCTTGGGTTGCGGACCGCCGAGGTGAGCAGCCGCAGGCCCAGACCGGCCGTGCCGATCATCCCCAGCGGGCCCATCACCACCGCCAGGCCCGGCACCAACATCAGTGCCACCGCCAGAAACACCGAAACCGGCAGGGCTCCGGCCGCCATCAGGCCGCTGGTCTGCAGGATCTGCACCAGCCGCTGTTTGCGAGCTGCGGTGGTGCCGTTGATCAGCTCGTCGCGGTGCACCAGCAGCTGATCCACGGCGGAGATCGCCGCCGCATACGCACTGGCCTCAACGGCATTGCCGAGGGTGCGATGCCAGAACTCCGGGGTCTGGGCTGCAGCGATCAGGCCATCGAGGTGGTTGTCAGCACTGGCGTGGATCCGCTCCAGCCAGGACATCTCTCTGGCACCACGCCCGATGTTGACCGTGCCGTCTTCCCAGATCGCATTGGCCGCATCAGCGGCCAGGTGGGGAGCATTCGCCTGGCTCTCGATGTGGGACCAGTGCTTGCCGAGGGCATCACCCCCCTTGAGGAAGGCATCAACGGCGGCGGTGCCGTAGTGCTCCAGCTCGCCCGGCAGCCTGGCCAGGAGATCTGCCGCTGCCACACCGTGGTTGGATGCCGCCGAGGTGATCCGACTGATCAGCTCGGGATCGACGCCGAAATTGTTCAGTTCACTCAGCGAGGCTGCCACCGTGCCGGCGGCAACCGCCAGGATCCTGCCACTGCGGTCGAGGCCCTGCCGCACCTTCTGGGCGGCGGCGGCGCTGACTGCCAGGCCGGCACCCGTCAAAGCAGAGAGATCTGGCATGGGCAAGGTGCCGGTGATCTCCCATCCTGCCGGGAGTGCAAGGCCTTTTGGGCTGGCATGGCCATGCCCAACCGATCGCTCCCCTTCTCTCCATCCACTATGGGCCGGTGGTCTACGGCGGGCGGGAGCTTCCCAAGGCCTTCTGCAACATCCGAGTGCAGGCGGAGTCGTGGGCCGCTGATCAGCTGATGCGCCTCCGCCGGCTGGAGGTTGGGTTGGGCTGATGCACCAGGCGGTGGTGAACCGGCACCCCAGTCATGGAATCAGCAACGCCCTGATCCCGTTCCAGCTCCAGTAGTGGTGGCGTTGAACCCACCAATCACCAGAGCCTTGGGGCTGCCGATGCGCAGACCAGCTGAGAGTGGGTGAAAATCCCTGTTCCGCTGCCTCCTGAGCCACGGTCGTCTGCAGGAGCAGCTGGGCGGTGGAGTGCAGGTGTAGCCGCGCACGGCCTGGACTCCTCTGCCCTGGCCACCAGCACCGCCAGGAGCAGCACGGGCACGAGCGTGGCGAGCAGCTCCAGAGGCTGCGTCAGTATCCGGGACATGGGAATGGACTGCGAGGCGATGCCTGCAGCCTTGTCGATCCGGCTCCTCTTGTGAGAAGCCGTCCTGCGAAGCACGCCCTCAGTGTCAGTACCTGAGCTCTGGCTGGCGCCAATGAATGGCGCAGATCACGTTCGGCCAGGGTTTGGGATAACCGTGAACGACGAAGACCTGGCTTGCTACCGGCGTGTGTTGCCTATCCCCCGTCAACGCGGTCGGCGCTTCCGGAGATTTTCCCGGTGCGACCGCCGATTGGTTGTCTATCAGCACCAACATAGCGACGTATTTGGATCAGCGGAGGGACCCTCTCCACCTGATTCCGCCATCACCATGCGCTTCGCACCGACGGATCACCTGCTGATCGACGCGCTGGCTCTTCTGCCGCGACCCGGTGGGTTTCACTCCACCCGGAAGGTCACGGCCATCACGGCCGTGATGTCCTTGTCGATGGTGCCGGTGTCGTAGGAGCCCGTATCGCTGGCCTCGGTGGAATTCGGCGCCGTGATCTGGAATGAACCCGTGTCGGCGTTGGTGATTGCACCGACGCTGGAGCCCGCCTCCCTGGCAATCGCCCTAGCCCACCAGCGCACCGATCTCTCAAGAGATCCGATGGATCTTGGCGACATCCCAGCACCCGATCAGCACCCCATTGGCATTGGTCAGGCCTACCCCCAGCTCCGCCATCGCGTACGACCAGCTCGTGGTTCGCACAAGTCAGCTTCATTTTTTGCCGCACTGTCGCAACACTGAGATCATTCACAGAAACGCCCATGACCCGTATCACCATCCAGTGGCAGAACCAGTTCGGCCGCTGGCAGCACTACACCTCCAGCCACCACGAGCCCAGTGCCTTCCGCAGTGCCCAGCAGCGTGCCCGCTCCACCGGCAAGCGTCATCGCCTGATCGACGATGAAGGGCGGGTGCTCGACATCATCGAGCCCTGAGTTCTTGTGCCAGGAGGCCCAGGGGCCTCCTTCAAGAGTTCGCTCCGTTCATCCCGAGCACCGGCGCCAATCCTCCAGGGGATTGCCAGTCACCAACCTGCCGTCCGTTCCTGCTGGGCAAGGTGGTCAATCCTGGAACCCTGAAGGGTTGATGAGCAGGAACGCTACCTGAATTTAAGATGTCTTTCGGTGCTCGCCGCACGACCCATCTGTCGCGGCTTCTCATGGCTCAGCGCAAGAAGCTGGGCCTCAGGCCTGGTCAGGTCGCAGCCCTGCTCGGCGCCACGAACATCTCCAGAGTGGGCAGCCTGATCGGCTGCTTTGAGGTGGGAGAGCCGATCACGGATCAATGGCTCGAGAAGCTGATCAATGCTCTCAGGCCTGATCCTGAGGAGCTGCGCCGCTGCCTGGAGCTCGATCAGGAGGAGGCCGAGCAGCAGTTGGAAGCGGATCGTCGCGCCTGGGAGGCCTGGGCCGATGAACCGATGGATGCATACGTCTGGGTCCGCTACATGCCGGCGGTCTATGGCGTGAGGGACGTGCCCAAGGCCTTCTGCAATAGCCGTGAGCAAGCGGAGGGCTGGGCTTCTCGAGAGCTCAGGCGCTTCCGGGCCAAGGGGTATCTGCAATGGACACGGCGCGAGCAGACCTGGTTTGACCAGTACGGCATCAACCCCCGCCGTCTTCCCGTCACGTTTGAGAATTCAAGACCGATCGGTGGGATGCAGGTCGGCCAATCACAACGACGGTTTTTGCTGGGATCCGATGGTCAGGTGATCACGGGCGGCTATGGGTTGTTGCAGGCGGGCCAATCCGGCTCGACGGCATGATGAGGCTTGCCGAGCTTCTGGGCTGTCGAGCACAACGCAAGGTCTGTCACAGACCAGGACGCCGAGTCAAGCCAGTTCAGCTGAACAGCTTGCGGATCGAGCTGATCAGCCAGAGGACCAGACCGATGAGGAACCACTGGTAGAACGCCACCACCAGCCAGATCGCGCCGGCCAGTACCGCAAGCCCGATCACGATGGCCAGGACGGCTCCGACCACCTCCCAGGGGTCAGGCCCGGAGGCATGGCCTTGGGATCGTGGTTGCTGGGGGCGATCAACACTGCTGGTGACCCGTGCTCGACCGGGCGGAATAACGTGGTGCTGGCCGCTGCTGGCGCGGGAGGGAGTGGAGCGTGGGGCTGGCGGGGATTCAGAGCGGATGAACTCGCCTTTGTCGTTGAATGGCATGGCGACGCCTCAGTCCCTCCAGCGGCAGGGCGGGCACCCCTGGCCGTACCCCACCTGGATGGAGGTGGTGACCTGCAGTGGATGGGAGAAGATCTCGGCCCGCTCGCCGCCGAGACGGGGATCGTTGCTGTTGCAGACCAACGTGAACTGGCTGAGCTTGCCGAGCAGCCTTGGCGCGTAGGAGGGGGTGTGGAGGTTCAGCAGATCGAGGGCGAGCTTGAGGCCGATCTGGGTGACGTAGGCGATGTCGATGCCGAGACCCGGTTGGAAGTCGAGCTTCTCGAGTGCTGCTTCTGTGGCATAGAAGCGTCGCTGCGACTCCTGCTTGCCGCTGAGAGCCTGAAGGCTCTGGAGTTCCTCTCCACCCATTTCTCCGGTCCCGTGGTTGCCCTGCCCTCCCTGGCTCAGTTCCTCGAAGGCGCAGCCGTAGCAGGGCATCGGCTCAGCCGGGTGGCTGTAGAAGATCTCACCCGCGAAGGCCCGCTCCCACAGGCCGATCGCCAGAAAGGGCAGTTCCAGCGCGGCGGCGAGGCGTGCGGCATGACGATCAGCCCTGCGACTGTCGGCGCAGGCCAGCATCAGCGTGATCGGCCCGCCCTGCCGTGCGGCTTCAGCACATTGCGCTTCTCCGGAAGGCTCCGCCCCACTCGCGAAGGCCTGCACCACGGCCGGATCGAGCCGCTCGATCGTCGTGGCCTGCACCTGCACCACCGCGTTGGGATTGATCTGATGGATCCGCTCGGCGGTGGCATCCACCTTGCGGCGGCCCACGTCAGCCAGGCCACAGGGATGGCGGCAGAGGTTCTCGAGCGACAGCAGGTCGGGGTCGATCAGCACGAAGCGCCCCACACCGCTGCGGGCCAGCTCCAGGGCCGCCAGGCCGCCCACCGAGCCGCAGCCGCAGATGATGACGCCCGCGTCCTGCAGGCGGCGCTCCTCCAGCAGGCACGTGTGTCTGGAAAACAGGGCGCTCTCCAGGTCGTAGGGCTGGGCTTGGCAGGGCTGGCCGTCGAGCCAGAAGCGCAGCAACTCGCCATCGCGGCGCACCACAAGCGATGGGGCGTCAGCGGCTGCCAGCTCGTCATTGCCAGTGGCCTGGGGTTCCAGCCAACCGAGCAGCACAGCTCGGGGTTGATGCCGCGGAGGTTGGTTGCCACAGCTGTCCAGGACCAGCGTCTGACCTGTGTCGGGGTGGGCGTAGCCGTAGAGGGGGCTGCCGTCCGGCCAGCCGGCCAGATCGGCGGGGAAAAGCACGGTCGTGCGCACGTGGGATTGGGGTGGTGAGGGGCGATCAGGCATGGCAGGGCTCTGTCCACAACAGCGACAGCTGCTCGGGTTCCAAGCGGAGTCGTTCCCTGGATCCAGGAACCTGAACCCACAACTGGTCCTCGCAGGCCTGAAGAAGCAGGGCGCGTTGCTGCGGGCCCGAGCGCTCCACCAGGGCCAGGCAGAGATCGCTGCCGCAGGGCTGTAGGGCATAGGCAAGGCGATCCTGCGCCTCCAGCTGCTCCAGCAGCGGCTCCAACAGCGCCGTCAGCCCCGGGGCCAGTGGTTGTGGTGTGGAGCAGCGATCCACACATGCAGCGAGCAGGGTCTGCAGAACCCGTTGCTGGCGGTGGTGTTCCAGCGCGGCGGGGTGCAGGCAGCTGCGGTGGCGGGGTTCGAGCAGGGCCCTGGGGATGGCCTGATCCCCGCAGGAGATGGGCAGGTGCCGATAGGCCAGGTCGGCCGGTACGTGATAGGCCGTGATCCGGAAATGGGGATCGAGGTTGACCAGGCAGGAGATGGCCCCGGCAGGTGACTGCTCGGCGTAGCGGCGGTTGGTGACGTCATCCTCCGCGGAGAAGCGATCAAAGCTGCCGGGATGGCGATGCCAGAGGCCGATCAGGCTGAGGGGCTCTTCATAAACACCGGCCATCTTGCGGGCCAGGTGGGTCACATAGGTGGTGTCGTATTCGAAGGTGGTGGGAGTGAAGCGGGCGGCCGGACCTGGATCGATCGCCTCAATCACATGCCAGCGACCCTGGCTGTGGTGACCGAGCAGGATGCCGCCGGTTTCGTTGGGATGCTGCGCGTGGGTTTCGGCCACGATCGCCGCATGGGCACGGCTCGAGAAGATGACACGCTCAGAGGTACGCGGCCAGAAGTGGAGGTTCAACATCGGCTCAGATGTGATGTCCTCTGAACTGCTCGCTGCTCAGATCTCCGAGCATCCACAGCTCGAAGGCAGCAATCCACTTGGCGGCCCAGGCCAGGCTGCTGGCGGCGGTGCTGCTGCGGTTTCTGTCGCTGCGAAAGCTGCCGGCCTCCACGGTGCAGAGGCTCAACCCACCATCCGGATGGCGCAGGGTATGGGGGATCGATTCACCCAGCTGGGCCTCCAGCGTCAGCAGATCAGGCTCGATCGAGAAGACGCTGATGGAGCCGCCATAGTCGTTGTTGTGGGGATGGTCGTGGTCGTAGACCAGCTGCAGATGCCAGATGCGCTCGCTGCCGGGCAGGCCGCTGGCCAGGGAGCCCAGCCAGGACATGCGGCCATCGGGCAGCCGATCGGGGCGGAACTGGGGGAAGAAGTGGTTCATTGCCTCCAACTCCCCCTGAAACAGCTGCGGATCGCGCTCGTACCAGTAGAGAGAGGGGGCAGCAAGCTTGCCCTCAGGCACGGTGATGGCGGCACTGCCACTGCTGGCGTTGGAGCCCAGCGGCTGGATGGCCCCCTGCTGGGTGACCATCACGGATTCGCCGCGGAGCAGCTGGGCCGCCAGCTGGCGACGGCGTTCGGCGGCGGCGTCCTTGAGAGGGGGATTCATGGCGGGTGGAATGGGCTGAGGCAATGGTCGGGGCCAGGTACTTCCACGCGAGCCTGCATTGTGCGAAAGACGGCCCAACCAACGCATCAGCGGCCACGGATGCGCCACTCGACTAAACAGCAACGACCACAGGGGTTGGCGTTCAACCGCTCGTCATTCGCAGTAGACGACTGCCATCATTGTCATGGTGGAGCAAGCTAAGCAGCAACATCAACCACAGACGCATCGGCATGCCGAAAATCCACATCGAGGTGCAGAACCAGTTCGGACGTTGGCAGCACGTGCAGACGATGCACAACGAGGCCAATGCCTACCGCACGGCCCAGCAGCGTGCCCGATCGACCGACAAGCGCTACCGCCTGGTCGATGACGATGGGCGCCTTCTGGATGTGATCGATCCCTGAAGTTCCAGGGCGCGTTTTAGTGGCCGGGCACATGCAGATGGCGGCCGCAATGGCCGATCACCACCTGGCCCAGATCGGCATCCCAGCAGAAGTGAATGCGAAGGGTTCGATTCTCGGAATCCTTGACGCCAATCTTGAGGTGCTGCCACATCTCGATGGTCTTGTCTCCATAGGAGAAGGTCCGCTCCCGCCTGGCCTGCTGATTGTTCTCGATCGTCTGCGACTCCCTGGGGGCATAACTGCTGGCCCCGAAGGCTTGCTGCCCCGCCACCAGGTCCGGAGCGCCCGCAAATTTCTGCTCGCGGAAGCTGGTGGCCAGCAGCCAGAGCAACTCGAACAGTCGATCGCCGTACTCGAAGCCCTTCGCTTCATCGGCCGAGCGCCAGGCGGAGTCGAGCACCAGCAAATGTCCTGGACACAGCTCCTCGCTCACCAGCTCCAGGCACTGGCGGGGCCTCAGCCGTTCACTGCCGGCCAGGCGGCGCAGGCTCATCAGCAGACGGTCGCTGATCTCCTGATCCTCAGCCTTCCCGTCGCCACCATCGGCTGCGGTCCATGGAGTGACAGCGAACTCACCGGAGCCACCAGAACCGCTCTGTTGCCTGAAGTAGTCGAGCTCAAGGGTGTTGACCTCCAGTTCGGTGCTGATCTGGGCGAGCTGATCGCTGAGGGTCTGGATCTCCGCCAGTGCCAGCTGCAGCTCCTGCTCCTTGAGATCGAGCTCCTGGCGCAGCTCCCCCTCCACGGACTGGGCCAGCTCAATCGCCTGTTCGCCCTCCGCCAGTGCCTTCTGCGCACGGCGCTCCAGTGCGGATCTGCTGGTGTCGAACTCGCGCTGGAGGCGGCGCTGTTCCGCACGGCTTGTCTCCAGGCGCGTGCTGATCTCCTCCTGCTTCTCCTCCAGTTCCTTGAGCCGCTCCTGACGTTCCCGAACGCGCGTGCTCTCGCTTGGGACCCCGAAGTGAGAGCGAATCAGCTGCTCCACCACGTCCGGATCCTCCGGTGCCCGCCCGCTGGCATCGGTGAGGCTCAGGTACCAGGGGTAATGGCGGCCGTCCTGCGCTGGGTAGTAGCTGTAGCCGCACTTGCTGACATCGAAGCTGGCGGCCAGCAGCTCCTGAAGCTCGCGGAAGGCCCCTTCGCTGCAGCTGATCACCAAGCGCAGCTTGTCGCTGCCACTGGTGCGATCAACGTCCCAGGCGAAACTGCTCGAGACCCCCAGCTCCCGCAGGCGCCGGCTGGCCCTGGGGATCGGGATGGCGATCTGGAGGCGAAAGGCATCGCGACGGGAGGTGGTTGCCAGCCCGGTGACTACAGCCTCCAGTCCATCCCTGGCCTCAGGTACCTCGGCGGCGATCAAGGCCGCCATGTCCTTGGGGATGTAGCCGATCCACTTCTCCCTCCAGAAGACCTTGACGGCATTTGGATCCCATTGGTTCGTGGGCTCATGCTGGAGGGTGAGCGGGTCACCGATGGTGATGCCAAGGGCCATCTTCTCGGCGGCATCTTCAAGCCTGTAAGCCAGGAACGTCTGCAGGATCTCGGCGCTGCTCTGCTGCTGGCGACGTTGGCGGGCCGCCTGCCGTTCGGCGCTGCCTGCGTCATCGAGGTGCTGCAGGCGCTGGAAGAGATTGCCTTTGGGCGCCATCAGGCAGAAATGCTGAGTTGACGGCAGGACTGGGTCGCCTCATCATAAGGCGATTTCTCAAAAGAGCTGCCTGAAGGTACGTTGGAGGAGTATGCGCCGTCTACTCAACGAGACAAAACGCACTCCTGAGTTCATCAACGACTTGAAGACCGGTCTCGAATCCCTGGAATACGCTGCCAAGCAGTTGATCCCCAATGGAGTTAATTCGATAAGACTCCTCGACTTCATCCGTTGAGAGAGAAATGCTGTGTACGAGGCCAGCGGGATCAGTGATCATAAGAGAGTGATCATTACTGACGCAAAACCCCCAATCCGGGAGGACTGGATGAATGCTGATGATTTCCAGGCTTGAACTTGAGTTAGTACCTTCAAGCTCAAGAAACCAGCCGTTGCCAAATTCCAAGTCTGCAACGTAATCCTCAGCGCAGGAGAATAGCATCTCAAGTAGTTCAATCAGATCGCAGGCTGATTCAGGGCGATCACCAGGACTGAGCGTGGAATAACCAGGAAATGGATCAACACCTGTGCAAATCTGGAATGTCTGCCGATGTTCATTGACCTTTCGATCGTTCTCTTTGCAACTCATCTTGGTGACAGGCTTCCAAGTAATCTCAATGTCCTCCTCCCAACGCCAGAGGATTTCTCCGCGCTGACTGGATTCAAGATCAGCCAGGGCATCAACGAGCTGCTCCAGGAGATAAATCCGTGCTGGCTCTGGAGCTTCAGGTCCCATCCTCGCAAGCAATCTGATCAGTGCGGTCGTGCCACAGCGCTTCCACCAGGCGTCGTTTTCAAGCAATAGGAGCTTGAAGACCGGATTGTCGACGACCTGCTGGGAGCAGTCCTGAGCGAGATCCCAGAGGAGGTTCTCATCAACGTTGGGATTGGCAGCAATGACTGCGCGGATAGGCTGCCGAATACCCTTGCGCTTCAGACTACTGAGCTGGTGGAGCCTTGCTGGGGCGGTTGAAGGGTCAGCAGCGTCTGCAAGATAAATCCGAAGCCTGTTCTTCATGAAGAAAAAGAATTCAGTTGATTGCCAGAAAAATGCTGTTGATCTGGCAGACTAAGGGAACCTCTGGACAACAAGCGCTCAAGGAGGGCGCCGTGCTCGGGAAAGCCATCGATCAGGGGCTGGAGCGCAGAGACAGCACCCGAGAGGGAAAGGCCACCAAGGCGAACAAGAGCAAGGACGGCAACGGCGAGGGGATGGGGACGCTGCCCTCGGGGGGAGGCATCAGCAGACGGATCAGAGGAAGAGATCGAGAGGAACTGAACCAAGCCCCGGAAGTGGCGGGGACGAAGCGAAGAAACACACACACAGTTAGTCCGCGTGTGGACGGAAACGGTGGGGGGCAGAACCAGGACCTCGGTGTGGCTGAAGTGGAGCCCGCAGACCTCCCGGCCAAAGGCCCGCAAGGAGCCCTCGCTGGCGAAGTGGATCCCCTGCTGGGCCAGCACGCCCGCCACGGCCTGGGCGATCCGCTGGCGGGCCTGGCGGTCGAGGCGGCGGCCTTCGTTGTCGAGGCCGACGGGTCCCTCCGGCTCAGGACCACGGCTGCGGCAGCCACCGCCGCCGCCACCACGCGCCCTCCACCGCACCCATCGCAGGCCCCAGGTGCCCCGCTCCAGATCCCTTCGGGAAGCAGGCGACGGGCAGTAGGCCGGGTCGGCCATCACGGGGCACATAGTTTTACCAAACTCTTTATTTGTAGGTATAATACGTAAAGAAATAAAAATCACATGGACCACTGGAAAAATCTTCTTATTCGAGAATATGGAAAAGAGGTTGTGGACTTTTACCTAAAGAATGTCTCCAATAAATTAGATTATTTTTCAGTAAGATATTGTGAGGATATTAAAGAAGATCCTCAAGATACATATTCTTATATCTGGGATCCAACATCCAAGTCCGCATTTCTAACTGAAAATGAAATTGGTGATTTGGAAGAGGGATGACACCTAAACAACTGGCACACACTCTTGCCGCGGGACCAGATTCCTGATATGATCTGGCGAAGCAGCTCAGCAGCGCCGTGTGGGTCCCGGCGGCAGGCAGCCGGATCGAGGGCGCGGGCGTGGCGGGCCAGCAAGGCGTTTGTGCACCCGGCGAAACCAGACCCAGGGCCGATGCGGCCAGGGTGGCGCCCAGGGGCGGCAGGGAGGAGCAAGGTGCGAGCATTCGCGTGGGCAAGGTCAATGGGATATACGGTTCCAAGGATCAATGAAGATTGGACGACTGGGGACTTAATTACCGCTCTCTTTCTCTGCTTCCTATGCCTGATTCCTGGAATCATCTTTATCGTGATTCGTCTGCAAAATGTTGGGAGGGCGAAAGCTCAGGCAATCGAGCTTGTCAACAAGTGGATCGAGGCCGGGAAGCCAGACCCGCAGTGATGCACCAGGGCACCAAGCGAGACCTGAGGCAACCGCCAGGGCATCCTGTTCGGCGGTAGGAGCCCTCCCCTGCGGGTGCTGCTGACGCAGGCGCCAGGGCCTCGATCACGGCGACGGCATCCTAAGTCGAGCGACCTATGGTAATAATAAGCGATGTAGCCATCCCCCTCATTGGCCGATAAGATCTACATGGTGTTGCAGATTTACGAATCTACCTATGGGCTGCCTGGGCGGAGTCAGGATTAAGGACTAGGGCTTTAGGTAGCAGCTCATGCAGTTGATCGATGCTGAACTGGCCACCAAAAAGAAGCTCAGCCAGGTCTCTATCAAGCTCAGGATTCAGATAGTCTTGGTCAGCTTCGCTGCTGATGTCCCTATGGTGGCCAAATCCGGTTGGATCGATAACAGTAAGGACTCCTTCTCCAAATCCATCCACATCTAGATCAAATTCCCAGCCGGGGAGGTCTGGATCGACCTTGTCAATTTGCCAGTAGCCTTGGCCGCCTAAAGTTGAATTGTGTTCATAGTCCCAAGGAAGAGCAGTGAGGTCCATTTTGCCGGATTCTGAGAGCCCTAGTGCAATAAGGATCTTCAGCAGTGTGGCCGAATCATGGGGTTTCCATGAGTTACCAATCTCCAGATCAAAGAAGCAGTCTTCAACAATAGAGCAGAATTCCAAGGTGAAAGAGTACTCCTCTTGCTCTTTGTCGTCAGCATTAGACCAGAAGGCGTCATCTTGCGCATCTTGATCGTCGGATCCAATGGATTCATCAGAGCTGTCAGCTTCACTCGTGTCCTGGGCGACCGCGATGAAGATGTGCCTGGTGAGACGTTGATGCCATTCCATGCGAAACGCCAGAGGTGAACTCTCACGCAGTTCGTCAGCGATGGAATGCACCAACTGATCACGACCGCGCTGGGGGGCATTCACACCCAGTTCAACGAGAAGTTTCAACAAGGCTGCACTCTCACAACGTTCCCACCAGGGATCAACGCCGAGATCAAACAGGTCCATCTTTGGGTTCTTGATCACCGCTTCCGGATGATCCACAGCCAACTCCCAAAGCAGTTCCTCATCGACATTGGGGTTGGCCGCTATCAAGGGCCTGAGGATCTTGGTCTTTGCCAGCTGCCGCAGTCTCGCTGGGCTGGTATCGGGACTGCGGGCTTCTGTCGCTTCGTCGTTTGGGTCCACGGCAAACGGAGATTGAACAACCTAGCCTAAGGCTATGTGGTGTATAAGGAGAGAAGAATAGTAATTTTAAAGTCGCCGCGCGACCTCGTCAACCTCTGATGCTCAGAATGTTCACCTCCATTGCCCAAGGCTGCATGCGGATTTTAGCTTTGGCCTGGTCACGATCCGGTAAGGCGACCTCGCCGCTCCGAGTGTAGGAGCGATTGTTCTGATCAATCCGGTGCACTGTGGCATGCAGCATGGGGATTGGCATTGGAGTGTGTTGAGTCTCGTCGGCATTAATGATGCATCCGATGTCGTCCAGAGTGTGATCGGGTTCGAGGAAGAACGGACATTCCTTGCAGTGGGGAGTTACAACCTGCTAAGCCGGATAATGCGGCCAGCATTGATCTCGCCTAGTCTATGCGAGAGAATGACAGGTATGCTCCATGGCAGAATCTTCCATTGATCTGCTGGCCTTGAATCGCGAGATCCTGCTCAATCCCAAAACGGCTGCCAGCAATCATCTGGTCGCCCTGCTTGAACTGGAGAAACCAGGCTTGGAGTTTTTGTGCCCAATGGCAAAGGCAATTTACCTTCTAGAAACCAACAGGAGTCATCTGGTTAATCCTACTGAAGCCCTTTTGGGCTGCTTACTCGTTGACTACACGTTCTCAGGGGTACCTGGCACTGATGAATACGCCTCAGTTACAGAGCAAGTCCATCATGTGATTGAAACCAGATTCGCCGGTCGTGATATCGTTCTCGGATTTGAGTCGACTGGCGGCATGCTTCATTATTCCAGCTTCTGGAGTGACTATCTCCGAACTGTCTGGGCGAAGAAGTGGAACCTGGATCTAATCTCACGACCACACGAATTTATTGAGAATATATTCTGCTTTCTAGGCGACGACGCTCGCCAGGCGACGCCAAGTGCCTATCCGTCAGATAAAGGAGAATTTCTGGGCAGTGTAAGCTATGTAATGACAAATATTAATGGCATAGACATCCAAGGCCCGGAGTATACAAATTCTGGCTGTGATGATGAGTGGGCAGGTCTCTCGGACAAATTCAGCCAAAGGTATCCGGGTACTCGATGTGACTCCGATGGGCACATGTGCTGGCTCCACTACCTGGAAGAACGAGATGCCAAGAGACTTGGGATTTGGAGCGATGGCAACGAGGCAATCGGAGAAAACGATGACTATCCCGAATGGGTATCGAATAAAGTCTCAGAAAAGGAACTCGAAGAAACATGGATTAGTCCTGATGAGCTTCAGAGTAGCTACATGCGTGGCAAGCTCGCCTTTGAAGAATCGACTATTGCCTGGTTGGCAATAGGCTGTGGTGAGGACTGGTATCCCGGGCAGCTCGAAGATGATGATCAGGGTCATAACAAGGAAGAAGACGGCGGGATCTTCGATCCCATGAGTCGACCTTTAATCGAAATTGAAATTGAGAAAGAAGCAAAAGTGTTGCCAGATGAGCTGCTCACTCTTGCCCCATATCTTATCAAGCTACATCAAATGCTGAATTAGTTCTGTGCCTGCTGGACTATTGGTGAATTCGAACAGCCTCTCCCCAGGGGAACTCATCATTCTCCAGCCCTCCCGGCACCACCACCCAAAGCGTTGGCAGCTCAGGCTCTTGCCTGGGAAAATTACCGAAGCCATCCGTAAGGTACACGCAGACGGCCTGTTTCTCACGGCTCCAGGTCTTCTGAACTTGCTTGAAGAACGGCCGGAAGTCAGTTCCACCACCGCCTTCCGGAGCCGGTAGCTCACTCTCCTGTATCAGTTCATAGGGTCCATAGCATTTGGCATCCGCGTACCAGAGGCAACAACGAAGCATCGGATAGGCCGAAAGGATGCCCTTCAGTTCACCCAGAAAAAGGCTGAGTTCCTTCTCACCGACTGAACCGCTCGTGTCGATGCAGCAGAACACCTCGACGCTTTCGCCTTCCAGGTGGTCGAGATACAGTCCCTGATGGATGAAGCGTCGGTCAAAACCCGCATAGTCGTTGGGGGTGTGCACCAGGTAGCGCCACAACTGGCTGCGCCAGTCCAACTGCGGATCGACGATTTCATCCAGATGTCGCTGCAGGGCCGCCGGCAGATCTCCCTTGCCCTGGCTGCGCAGCAACACCTGTGCTTGCTGGATCGCTTGTTTCCAATGCGCCTCCAGCTCCTGCCGATCCGCCGGATCCATCTCTGGCTGCTGTTCGACTGCGGAGTCACGTCCCTGTTTGTGCTGGTCCGCTGATTCGTCCTGCCTCGTATGGGCTGACCTGCTCCGGCCGCTCTGACGACGGTGTGTTGGACTTCCCCCAGCAGTCTCGGATGTAGTAATAGGAGCTGCCAGCAGATCAGCCAGAGGTAACTGCGGCCGTTTGCGCTTCTGGCGCTTCTGGAGCAGCTCATAGATCTCCTCCACACTGTGGTGCTCAAGACGTTCATCACGAATGGCACCATCAGGCAGCTGCAATGATCCCTCCGCCGCAATCATGCCATTGACGACCAGATCCGCAGCGATATTGAACAGCTCCTGGTCACGCACACCGCGGCGCACGGGGTGCAACAAGGCCGCATGCAGCAGCTCATGCAAAAACAACGCATCGCGTTGCTTGACAGGTAGGGCTGCGTAGGCCTGGGGATGGAACAACAGGGTGCGGCCATCAGTAGCCGCCAGAGCCACTGCTTCGCTGAAGCGCACCTCCGCGAACATCGCCAGAGCCGCGAAGAACGGGGTGTGCATGCGCAGCCGCAGCCGCGAGGCGCTGATCAGGCTCTCCAGCTCAGTGCCGGACAACGGGTCGGCAGCGGCAGTCATCGGTCGAGCAGTTCGCGGTAGTCCTTCAGGAAGGCCTGCAGAGCAGGCTCATCCGCCACCATCCTGGCCAGCTCACCGAGCTGATTCGTGCGGCGCATCTGAGCGACCAGGTCACTGGCGAACAGCTGCACCCATTCGGCTGTGGCCTTGGCCACCAGCCACTGGAAGGCCGCCATGCCTTGCTCGGCAGTGGAGGCGCGCATGGTCAGGCCGATCGTGGTGGCCCAGCGGCCCGATGGTTCCTCGGGGAACTTGAGGCGTGCTCCCTTGCCGGCGAGAACCTTATCGAGATCGGGCAGCTTTGCATACACCTTGAGGTACGCACGGAATTCCGAAGCTGCCGCCTCACCGACGGCAGGATCCACATCCAATCCACCCTGATGCAGGCAGCTGGCCATCTCCCAGCTGCGCGGCGACGGCCAGGCTGGCTCCTTGGGGTTGAGCTTGTGCAGCAGGGTGGGGCGGAAGGCCAGGAAGGCCAGCACCTGTTCATGCAGGCGGCGCTCCAGGGCATAGGCCTTGAAGCTGTCGAAATCGACGCCAACGCTGAGATGCAGAAAGCGATTGGCCAGGGGTGCCGGCATCTCGAACACCGACGCCCGGTCCTCCTTGCGATTCCCGGCCGACCAGATGAACCAGCCGTCGGGCACGCAGTAGCTGCCCACCTGCCGATCGAGGATCAGCTGCTGCGCCACGCCTTGCATGGCAGGTGGTGCCATGTTGAGCTCATCGAGGAACAGGATGCCCCGGCCATCGCGGGGCAAAAACTCCGGCGGATACCAGGTGGAGGTGCCGGTGGCTTCGCCCTCCTGGGGAGGAACGGCAACGGGCAGACCACGCAGATCCGTGGGTGCCAGCTGGCTGAGGCGCACATCGATGAACCCCAGCGTTGACCGCTGAGCCACCTGGGCCACGATGCTGGATTTGCCGATCCCCGGTGGACCCCAGATCATGGTGCTGATCGGAAGGTTCTGGCCCACCAGCTGCAGCAGATAAGTGGACAGTTCGGAGGGCTTGAGGGTCATGACCGCCCCCCCTTCTGCGGCAGGACAGGTTCGGCGGCTGACCCTCGCCGGTGCAGATTCTCGGCTGCTGCCTGACGCACCAGCTGATTGCCGTCCCTGGCCATGCGCTCCAGCACCGCTTCAGGGGTGGATGGATTGCCTGCGATCGCGAAGCGCTCCAGCCAGCTGCGGCTGCGGAAGTTCTTGGCAAGCAGGCTTGGTGGGCACTGGGGCAACGAAAAGAGAAAGCGCCGACCAGGGGAGGGCTGTGATCCCTTGCAACCATCGGCGCAGATCTGCACGAGGAAAGTGTCACGCAGCTCTGCAACGACCGGCTTGGGAGTATTGCTGTTCTTCGCCACCGCCCGGCGGACGTCTTCGTCTTCGTCCTTGGCAAGCAGTGTGAGCAGCTCGGTGGGTGCCTGGCTGTTCTGCGCCACCGCCTGGCGGAAGTATTCACCCTTGGCAAGCAATGTGAGCAGCTCGGCGGGTGTCTGGCTGTTCCGCGCCACCGCTCGGCGGACGTCCTTGTAATCCTTGGCGAGCAGCGTGAGCACCTCGGCGGCTGTCTGGCGGTTCCCCGCCACCGCCCAGCGGACGTCTTCGTTTTTATCCTTGGCAAGCAGTGTGAGCAGCTCGGTGGGTGTCTGGCTGTTCTGCGCCACCGCACTGCGGACGTCTTCGTTTTTATCTTTGGCGAGTAGCGTGAGCAGCTCGGCGGGTGTCTGGCTGTTCCACGCCACCGCCTGGCGGACGTTTTCGTCTTTATCCTTGGCGAGCAACGTGAGCAGCTCGACGGGTGTCTGGCTGTTACCAGCGACGTCTGCTCTGCGAACTGCAGGAATCAGGTGGAGGCAGCGTTCCCTTAGTTGAGGATCACCAAGATCGAGCAAGGCATCAGCAACGTCAACCCACTTTCGAGTCGAGTCGAAAACCAGCTGAGCATGAAGGCGCTGCTGCTTTTCCAGATCTGCTGGACCCTCGATGACGCTGGCCCACCTGGGCAGCGCCCTGGAGCAGTGCAGCTCGGCCGCCATTCGCACCTCCTGATCTTTGGTCTTGCATAACTCCTCCACCACATCCGCTGGGGTGTTCGGATTCATCAGCAGCGAATGCAAAGTGCTGTCGCCGCGATGCTTCCAGGCCCAGCGGATCAATCCCGCTGGCACCTGATCCCGTTTCAGCATGCTGTTCAGCGTGGAGGTGGGGAGCTCCTCAAACAGCACTGGGTGTTCCAGCAACAGCAGCTCGAACACGGGGTTCTCCATCAGCTGCTCGGGGAACTGGGCACCCAGTTTCAGCAGCGCCTCCACCGGTGTATTGGCATTGCTGGTGCAGGCTTTACGCACCGCCTTCTCGTCGGTGCGTGAGAGCTCCAGCAGCAGATCAGCCGGAGCGCTTGGGTTGGCGGCCACGAGGCGGGCCAGCTTGGGGTCCGCTGCTAGTTCCCTGAGCCGCTTAGCCGTTGTATCTGCGGCGGAGGCCTCCTGGCGAGGGGTGTGTTTGCGGAGTTTGGTGGGGCTCATGGTCCGTGCGAGGAGAAGCGTTGCGTGTGTTTGGATTGTTCATAGCCGCTGGGCTCAGAGCCTCAGGCACACGTTGCCTCAAGACTAGATGGAACATAAATCTAACGAGCCGCTCTATTTCTCGACGGCGATCACTTTCAGCAATAAATCACGCAGCTCGGCTGGGGAATAACTGGTGCCATCAAAGATGCTTGCGATGAAATCTGGGGAGTCATTCAAGGTTGGATTCAGATATTCATCTCCATATTCATCTGGGGCTTCAATCTCAAAGTCATGCGTCTCGCCTGATGGGTCTGTGATGTGAACGGTCCCAGAGCCGTCTCCTAGTAGCTCTGCTTCAACTTCCCAGTCGTCCAGCTCCGGCGTCACACTCTCAATCTGCCAATAGCCTTGCCCACCTGGACATGAGTCGAACTCTGCTTCCCAGCCATGCATCTCGAGGACAAACGGGAGCTCTTCACTGGAGTTGACAGCGATCAGGTCCTTAAGGCAGCTGATGGGGTCGTCCAGGCTGTTCGGAGGATTCAGAAAAAAGAGGTTCTCTTCGACCACGCAGGAGAACTCGACTGAGAAGTCCTGCTGTTGTGATTCCACAGTATCTGGATCGTCTTCCCAGGCGTCCTGAGTCCGATCGTCCTCGTCAACCTCGTCGTCATCCTGATCTCCTTCTTCGCTATCTTTATCGCCACAGCGATCGGATGCTGAGGGAGTCCACTTGATCGTGATCTCTTTGCTAAATGCCATATGCCACTCTTGATTCATGAAGAGCGGATCTGTGGAAATCAGCTCAGGACCTAGAAGGTCAAAGAAGGCTCGGCGCATTTGTCGAGGTGCATGAGCGCCCAGTTCTGCCAATAGCATCAGTAGGCTGCTGAGTCTGCAATCCTCCCAAAAGACTTCGTCGCTGAGCAGAAGTAGTTGAAATCGGGGATTGTAGACCACTTTTCTGGGATGCTCTGCGGCCAGTTCGAGCAGCAGCTCCTCGTCGCAGTTGGGGTTACTGGCAATGGCTTGTCTCAGTTGGTAGCGCTCATGCCGATGTTTCCTTTGGCTGAGTTGTTGCAGGCGTTCGGGTTTCGTCTCTGGATTGCTCGCTTCGATCAAGGCGTTCTCAATGGGTTTCGGCATGGCTCCAGTACGGTTAAATCAGAGTGATTGACGGAAGTCATCTACAGGTTTGTTAGCTGAACAGCCCAGCAACTCCAGCAACCCCGCTTCATCGAGCACAGGCACCCCCAGCTGTTCGGCCTTGCTGAGCTTGCTGCCGGCATCGCTGCCAGCAAGCACATAGCTGGTTTTCTTGCTCACCGAACCGCTCACCTTGCCGCCGGCGGCCTCGATCCGCTCCTGGGCCTGGCTGCGTTTGAGGGTAGGGAGCATGCCCGTGAGCACGAAGGTCTTTCCTGCCAGCAACCCGCCATTGCCCTCGCCACCGTTCGGAACCGCAGCGCTGGGCGCAGGAGCCGTCAGGCAGAAGCCCAGGGTCTGCAACTCCTCCAGCAGCGCCTGGTTGGTGGCATTGGCGAACCATTCGGCCAGGGCTTCGGCGATCTCGGCCCCGATGCCTTAGGTGGCCAGCAAGGTTTCACGATCGTGCAAGGACGCCTGGGCCAGAGACGCTGCCGATGGGAATGCCGCCGCAAGGGCCTTGGCATTCACCGGGCCGATGTTGCGGATGCCCAGCGCAAACAGCAGACGCTGCCACGGCTGCTGCCGCGATTGCTCCAGGGCCCCCACCAACTTGGCAGCAGACCGCTGGCCCATCCCCTCCAGCGACGCCAGCGTGGCCGCATCCAGCCGATACAGGTCGCTGAGCCTGGTGACCAGTCCGCGCTCCACCAGCAGGGCGATCGTGCGGGTTCCGAGGCCATCGACATCCATGGCGGCGCGGCTCACCCATTGGCGGATGGCCCCCTTGAGCTGGGCCGGGCAGGAGTTGTTGATGCAGCGGGTGGCGGCTTCCCCGGGAGCCCGCACCAGGTCGGAACCGCAGGCGGGGCAGTGGTCCGGAAGCTGCACGGCTGGCGCTCCTGCGGGCCGGAGCTCGCTCAGCACCCGCACCACCTCGGGAATGATCTCGCCGGCCTTGCGCACCACGATCGTGTCGCCCTCGCGCAGATCGAGTTCGGCGATCCGGTCGGCGTTGTGCAGCGTCGCCCGGCTGATCGTCGAGCCGGCCAGCGGCACGGGTTCGAACTCCGCCACGGGTGTCACCACACCGGTGCGCCCCACCTGGGCCAACACCCGCAGCAACTGGCTGGGGGCCTCCTCTGGGGCGTACTTGTAGGCGATCGCCCAGCGCGGGGCCTTGGCATTGAAGCCAGCCTGGTCCTGCAGCTCCAGAGCATCCAGCTTCACCACCACCCCATCGGTGGCATAGGGCAGGCCATGGCGTTGGTGCTCCCACTCCGCCGCAAAGGTCTGCACCGCAGGGAGGTCCGGGCAGAGCCTGGCGTTGGGATTCACCCGGAAGCCGGCCTGCTGCAGCCACTCCAGTGAGGCCCACTGACTGGTGGGCGCGCTGGTCAGCTCGTCCGGCAGGTGCAGGGTGTAGGCGAAGAAGTCGAGCTGGCGGGCAGCCACCACCTTCGGGTCCAGTTGCCGCAGGGTGCCGGCACAGGCATTGCGGGGATTGGCGAACAACGGCTCCTCGTTGGCCTGCCGCTCCTGGTTGATCCTCGCGAAGGTGTCACCAGGGATGAAGGCTTCCCCGCGCACCTCCACCCAGGCGGGTGGATCCTCCAGCTGCAGCCGCAGTGGCACCGCCTGAATCGTGCGCACGTTGGCGGTGATCTCCTCGCCGCGGGTTCCATCACCCCGGGTGGCCGCACGTACCAGAAGCCCGTTCTCGTAGGTGAGCGCCAGGGCGTTGCCGTCGATCTTGAGTTCGCACACCATTGGCAGGTGGTGGCCTTCATCGAGCTCCAGCTCCCGCAGCAGGCGCAGATGCCAGCGCTCGATCTCCTCGCCGTTGAAGGCATTGTCGAGGCTCAGCATGGCGATGCGGTGCTCCACCGATGAGAAGCCATCACTGGGCGTGCCACCCACCCGCTGACTGGGACTATCGGGGGTGATCAGCTCCGGATACTGCTCCTCCAGCTCCAGCAGTTCGCGATAGAGGCGGTCGTACACCGCATCCTCCATCTGCGGTGCGTCGAGCACGTAATAGGCGTGGGCGGCTTCATTCAGCAGTGCCCTGAGTTCAACCAGTCGTTGGCTCATCGGTCGATCCTCAGCAGGCGTTGCAGTCACCCGCGTCCATCAACCGGCACAGCCGGCTGAGGCGCTGCACGCTCTGGATGCTGCCGCTGATCCCGCTCGCCAGCACTGGTGAACCCACCACGATCGAGAGGCACTGGGCGCGGCTGATCGCCACATTCAGGCGGTTGGGATCCAGCAGGAAATCAAGGCCACGCGGTGCGCTGTCGCCGTCGCTGGCGGTGAGCGAATGGATCGCCACCGGCGCCTCCTGGCCCTGGAACTTGTCCACCGTGCCCACCCGGGCCTTGTCGCCAAGCCGCTTCTGCAGACGGTTCACCTGCATGTTGTAGGGCGCCGTGATCAGGATGTCTTTGGCGCTCAGCACCCCTGGCTCCACCACCCAGTCGCCGTTGCGGAAGCGAGCCCTGCTGAAGTGCTTCCCGTGGAGCCGGTCCACCAGGGCGGCGATGTGCTCCACCTCCTCCTCGCTGAGGGTGCTGTTGCCGCTGTGATGCACCGGCTGGAACACCAGACCCTGGTCGGGGCACTCCCACTCTACGCAGTTGGCGCTGTTCGCCGCGGCTGCCTGCAGCTGACCGTCGTAGAAAAGCTCAGACACCACCGCGGTGAGGTCAGGAGGCATGCGCCAGCTGGTGGCCAGGAACACGCCGCGATCGAGCGGCACCACTGCGTGGTCCTGCATGACGTAATCAAGGCAGGACAGTCCGCTGTCGCCTGGGTGCTTGGCGCGGTTGGGCTGGGAGAGCTGCTGCTGATCGCCCACCAAAAGGATGTTGCGCGCCACCCGACTCATGAACAGCAGGTTGCTGAGCGACACTTGGCCGGCCTCATCGATCACCAGCAGATCGAAGGGCGCCCCGTCGTAGGACTCCTTCACCAGGGTGAAGACCGTGCCGCCGAGCACGGCGGGGTCAGCTGGCAGGTCCGCTTCTCTGAGGGCCTGGGCACGCGTCCCAGTCAATGCCTTCTGATCGCTGTGGTGGCTGGTGCTGCTGGAGGCCTTCACCACCAGGGCATCGCTACCGCAGGCATCGAGACAGGTCTGCACCTTGCTGAGCACGTTGTTGATCGCCTCGTTGGTGGTGGAGGTCACCGCCACCCGCTGGCCGGCCTGCACCAGGGCAGCGATCACCGCACCGGTGACGGTGGTTTTGCCGGTGCCAGGCGGCCCCTGGAGCGACAGGCCGACGCCATCAGCCTCCTGCAGGAACGCCGTAAGCTCTGCGGCCTCCGTACCAGGGGCCTGGCGTATGCGGGCGTTCAGGCCTTCCAGCTGGGGGATCGAGCGGCGCCCCACCAGGTGCACGAACGCCTGCGGCAGAGGCTTGCCCTCGAATACCCAGCCCTGGGCCAGCCGCACCAGATGGGCCAGCATGCGTTTGTAGATCTGCTTGGGCAGGGGCACCAGATCCGCCTGGCGCGGCAGATCGCCCCCAGGCAATCCGGCTTCCTTGAGCTGCGCCAACAGCTTGTGGCTGATCTTGATCGTCACCCGATCGGCCTGCTCCTCATCCAGAAAGCCCTCGAGATCCAGGGCCTTGCCCTCGCTTCGCTCCAACGGGGCCAGCGGTACCAGTCGATCACCGGCGCATTGGAGAGGCACCAGCGCGAAGCGCGGAGATAGTCCTCCTGCGGACAGCTTCAGGGGCTGGTTGGCATCGAAGCGGTAGCGGTAGCCGTTGGACTGACGCGTCAGTGCGTCCACGCTTTCCAGCCTGGCCCCGGCGATCACCTCGCTGTCGTCCTCCCGCTCCTCCGGCGTCATCTGCAGGCGGTGGAAGAACTCCCACCACTCCACCTTGCCTTCGCGCTCGTGGAAGTCGATCAGCTGGGCGAGCAGGCGCTGCAGCCGCCAGCTGAGGCCGCGGGGACCGGTGGCGTCCTCATCCGTGATCGCCTCGGGCAGCTCGGCCAGCAGCTCGCGGGCCGCTACCTCCAGCTCCTTCTCGTAGGCCGTGGTCTCGCCGTCTTCCGCGTCGTGCTCGGCTGCGCCACCCCAGCGGTTTGCCCGGAAAGGGATCTGCACCATCTGCGGTAGCCCCAGCAGGAAGCGATGCAGCCCTTCGGTGACCTGGCAGTCCGTTTCGTTGTAGTCCTGCAGCGCCTTCAGAAGCGGGCTCTGGCCGGGACCATCCCCTGGGTGCGGTGACTGGCCGGATTTGCGCCATTCGGCGTACTGCACCACCGAATCGGCGGCGTTGTCCACCTCACCATCGCGAGGATCGCCGTAGAGACGCTCCACCTTCTTGATCGAGTAGCTGTCAGCGCCGATCAGCAGGCCATTGCGCACAATCGGGTAGAGGTCCACCAGCAGTTCATCGCGCAGCCACTGATCGATCAGGGCCTGATGGATCTGATGGCGTGAGGCCAGGTTTCCGAGGGCCGTCTTCTCGTAGCTGGCGTAGTGGTAGATGTGCAGGTTGGGATGCTTCAGGCGCCGCGCCTCCACCCACTCCACGAAGCCATCAAAGGCCTGCTTCTCCTCGGCGGGGCTATGGGCCCACCAGCCCTTGAACCGCAACGCGCCCTGCCCATCCTGGTAGCAGGCGCCAAAGAGATATTCGAGCTTCTCGCCACTGATCGGATCGGGGAAGCCCTCCATATCGAACCAGACATCGCCGTCATTCGGCGCCGGCAGCATCGCCAGCCCGCGGCCCTGCTGCTCGATGGGCCGAACCGCAAAGGCTGGTCGCCCGTCATGCCGCTGCTCGCTGGCGATCTGAAGTCGGGCCTGATCCCGCAATCGCATCAGAACGGCTGGATCCAGGCCGGCCACCGGCTGATCCTCCGCCGCGGCGGCCAGCCCATCGATGCTGGTGACGCCAGCGGCGCGGAGTTTGTCGCGCTGGCTGCGGCGCATGCCTGCCACCAGGATCAGATCGCGCTGCTCCTCCAGCCGTTGCTGGATGAACGGCTCCCAGAGGCCATGGTCGCCTGGAGCATCCTCCGGCTCCCGGCTGGGATCAAAGGCGGCGCGGAAGTCGCGGTAGCGGTGTCGCAGTTGCTCGTACCAGCTCCAGAAGCGGGCGGTGGGATAGCCCTGCTCCCCTTCCTCGAAGCGGCCGCCACCCAGATAGAGCTTGAAGTGCTCGGGCCGGTGACCAAGGATCGGCTCCAACAGTTCGCAGTAGGCGCAGGCCTGCACCAGATAGATCGGCTTGGTGTGGCTGGAGAGCTTGCACTCGATCGGGAGATAGCTCCAGCTCCCCAGGGCTGAGGGCCGCTCGATCCGTTCCAGCAGGTCTGCGGACCCGCGCATCTCTGTGTTGCGCAGCGAGGCCTGCCAGATGAAGTCGGCGCCGGAGCGCATCGCCTCCAGGGTGGCGGCATAGTCGTCCTCCAGCTGGCGGCCGGGCAGTTCAGCCACCGTTTTGCCGGCGGCCTTGAGGTTGGCGATCAGCACCTGTTCATGCTCCAGGCCGGAAGCGAACAGCAACTGATCCAGCGAACTGGCCTCAGGCCGTGGGGCCCGCTGCTGATCGATCTGGTGCAGCTCCTCCCACCAGGCGCCGATCACCGGGCTGCGGCTGAACAGGGCCAGCTGGGTGGGGGTGATCAGGCGGTCGGACATGAAGAACGTGGCGGTGAGGGTCGAGGCTCCAGGCAGCGATCTGGCGATCGCTGCGACGTTCAATCCAGGTCGATGGATTCGAGCAGCAGCCGGCTGCGCATCAGCCGGTCGGCATCGATCGACCAGGCGACGATCTGGGAGTGCTTGGCGTCGGCGTCGTCCTGCATCTCCTTCACCACATCGTCGTGGAAGCTCTCCAGGTGTCGCACGATGGCCAGGGCGATCTGCTGGTCTTCGGCGGCATCGGTGTCGAGCTTCTCGATCAGATCCAGCACCTCCTTCACCTTGGCGCTCTGCTGGCGCTCAGGCTTTTCGGGGCGCTCGGGCTTGTTCTGCTGCATGGCGATCAGTTCCTGGGGGCTGTTGGGGATCTCGGCAGCCACCCGCTCAGCCGACTGGTCGGCGACCATCTCGGGATGGACGCCGGCATCAGGGTCGAGGGGCCGGCCGCCCTGGAAGCGGTAGCGGCCGCGGGGGCGGCGCGGCTCATTCGCCTGGGGACTGGGAGTGGCGTCTGTGGGCTGGGTCATGGCACCTCCTTCTCGATGTCATCAGCTTCGCGGCGATGGCGCCTGAAAGCAGCCGCTCTCCTACGAACCACAGCCAGAACCGCTGTCACCACTGGATTCATCACGATTCAGAACAGGGTTTCCAGCCGCTGCAGCTGCTCGTCCCGTTCGCGGCGGCGTGCCTCCATCCGGCCCCGCAGGCGATCGCTGCCATCCCGCAGGGCCTGCCAGCGCTCCATCAGCGCCTCCAGCTGCTGCAGCCGCTCGGCCATCGGCAGCTCGACTGCCTGCACCAGCGGTTGCAGATCCTCCAACCGGATGGCCGGCGCCGCTTGCGGCCCCTGTTGCTCCTGATCCAGCTGGCGCACCACGGCGTTCAGCTGCCGGCGCAGGTTGTTCTGCAGCCCTCGGCCGATGCCAGGCAGGGCGGTGATGCGCTCGATCTGGCGGTAGAGCTGGTCGCCGCGCACCAGCCCGTGCTGCTCCAGCAGCGCCAGCCGCCCCTCCCCGAACCCCTCCACCCGCCAGCTGCGGATCGTGTGATCGGCAAGGTGCTCCAGCAGCCATTGCTGCCGCTGCTGCTCCTCAGCGCGCTGCGATGCCAGCGCAACGACCTCAGCGGGATCCTGCTGACTGGCCGTCGCGTCAGCCACGGCGGTGACGTCCATGCCGGCCAGCTGCTCGAGCAACGCCAGCCGCAGATGCTGCAGCCGCGCTGCCCCCTGGCTGACCTCGCCTGCCGCGGTCTGGGCCAGGGCCGTCAATGCCGCCACCAGTGCTTCGCGCTGCTCGACGCGCTCACGGCGGCCCAGCCAGCGACCGAGCCGGTGCCGCAGGGATCCGAGGCGCCGCTGCAGGGCGGCGGCATCCAGCCAGTCCTGAGCACGGCCATGGCTCTGCTGCAGTGTCAGCAGCTCCGGCTCCAGCTGCAGCAATCGCTCGGCCAGGACGTCGCGGCGGCCCAGCAGGTCGCGGGCCTGCGCCAGCTGCTCCTCCAGCTGCTCACATAGGGCGGCGGCTGGTGAGGAGGGATCAAGCGGTGGCGTCTGCGGACGCTCCGTGATCCGCGTCCGGCGTGTCGCCGGCGAGTAGCGGCAGAACGGCTGGCCGAGCCGCTGTTCCACGGCGCACCACAGGCAAGCCTGGCCGCGGGGATGGTGGTGACGGGGATTGCGATGGCAGGGCACCACCTCGCCGTGGAGCTGGCGCAGCAGCAGCACCCATTCCGAGGCCGTGGGCCTGAGCCCAGGAAATGGAGAGAAGCTGCGGCGGAATGCCTGATCCAGTTCCAGCGACACCTGCCGTGGCGCCGGCCGGAATGGGCTGGCTTGCAACCCATCGGGGACGACTGCGGCATGGGGATAGAGGCCGCGCCGGATCCGGGCCGTCACCGCCAGATCAGGCTCCTTGCTGTGGATGGCGTTGTCGTAGGGGTGGTCGTGCAGCAGCAGCTGGTGAATCAGCACCGCCAGGGAGAAGGCGTCGCTGGCCGGCTGGCGCCAGGTGCGGTTGAAGTCGCAGCCGATCAGCTCGGGGGCGGTGTAGGGGGCGCGGCTGACCGGGCAGGGATGGCGCCGGCCGCCGGCCGCCTCGATCTGGAAGCTGTCGCTGTCGAGCAGCACCGCCCGGAGGATCGCCGGCTCGGCCGCGCTCTGCCCCTGTTCGAAGACCACGTTCTCGGGATTGAGATCGCCGATCACAACCCCATGGCGGTGCAGCTCCGCCACCGCCTCAGCCAGGCGCAGGGCGGCCAGCACGGCGTCGTGCCAGCTGAAGCGCCGCAGCCGGCTGATCTCCTCGAAGTTGAACAGCCGCACCGCCGACACGCTGGTGGCGGGCTCGATCAGGCGCATCGCGTAACCCGCCAGCGGACCGCAACCCGTGGGCAGCGTTCTGTAGAGCAGCTGCTGAGGCAGGGCCGCGAAGCCAGCACAGCGGGGCTCCAGCAGCTGCAGCGCCCGCAGCCGCTCCTCATCGGGTTGGCGCAGCAGTTTCACCGCCACGGTGCGGCCAGCCAGGGCGGCACGGAACACCTGGCCCTGACCGCCGGCGCCGATGCGGCCGCTGCGGCCGGCGGGGAGTGCCACGGCGTGGCCGCCATCGCTGAGAAAGATGTGCTGCATCGTGGAGTCAGCGCTGATCAGCGGGCGGCCATCACCAACGTGCGGTCGTCGTCGCTCAACGCCTGGATGGCGGGATCTGCCAGCGATCGGGTCAGCCAGCGCCGGTAGCCACGCCAGCCCTGGCGGCGCTGGTGCTCCCGCAGCACCAGGTCGGCCAGCTGGTGATTGGGATGCAGCCGTTCCGGCTCGCCCGCAGCGGGGGCCAGGAAGGCCGCTTCCAGGCCATCGGAGAAGCCGATCACCGCTTCCACCGCCGGCGCCGACGTGCACCACAGATCAAGATCCGCCGGACCGGTGCTGGGCCGCAGGAAGCAGGTCTCGTTGGCGTAGGCACCCTTGGCGGGCGGCAGCGGCAACTGCCAGCGGCCCTGGCGGCGCAGCAGCAGGCTGGAATCGCCCACCCGCGCCAGCAGCAACAGCTGACGGTCCCACAGGCAACCCAGAAGGGTGTGATCGGCCCTTGGCCCGCCGGGGCGATGGCCGGCGCTGCTGCGATGGCGGAAGGCAGCCAGAAAGCGTGCTTTGAGTCCAGGTGCCACAAGCGCTGGCGCCAGCACTGCCGGTCCACCGTTGGCCAGCTCACGGCGCAGGGCATGGTGGAGCAGCCGCAGGGCAGCCCCGCCCGCTCGCGCCCCAGCCGCGGCTGCCCGGGCCACGGCTGCGGAACCACCGGCACCGTCGCAGATCACGAACCCCGCCAGGTCTGAGCGGCGGGGCGGGATCCAGAGGGCATCGCAGCAGGGTTCGCCCCGGGCGACGTGTCGCTCGCCCCGGATCGTGGCCCCCACGCAGCGGGGCAGCCGGGTCACAACACCCAGCCGTCGTAGAGGTCGTCGCCACTGCGGGGATCCACCAGCTGCACCGCCTCACCCGGTGCCGACTGGGAGACGCGGCTGAGGCTGCCCGAGAGCCACAGGAACATCTCCTCGAACTTCAGGTTGGCCAGGTCGAGACAGCGGCCGCCGAACGGCCGGCTGAGCTCGCTGAGCACCTCCCGGCCCTGCTCGGAGACGTCGATGCCGATGGTGAACAGCGTGAACTTCTTCTCCGTCGCCGCCAGCTGCAGGGGCTGCAGCAGCGTCCTGTAGCTGTTGGAGTACACCCCTTCATCGTCGGTGGGTTCTCCATCGGTGAGCAGGAAGATCCAGGGTCGGTAGGAGCTGATGCCGTGCTCGCGGTAGGTCTGCTTGCGCTCGGTGACCTTGAGCATCGCCAGCTCGAGAGCGTGCTTGAGGGGGGTGATGCCATCGGCCTCCAGCTGCAGTGGGGCCATCTCGCGCAGCAGGGCGAACTCGCTCTGCACTGTCACCGGCCCGAAGCTGATCACGCAGAGCTCAACGCTCTGGGCGGCCATGGGGTTGCGCAGGATGTCGTCGCGGAAAGCGCGGAAGCCGGCGTTCAACCGGCTGATCTTCTCGCCCTCCATCGACCAGGAGGTGTCGAGCAGCAGCACGCAGGGGGTACGGCGGTGACGGTTGGCCAGGAGGCTGCGGGCCTCGGGACTGGAGAAGAGCATGGCTGGAAGAACGCTGTGAATCAGAGCCTGTCGGGGGTGCGCCCGGGGATCGCCGCACCTCCCGCGAAGCACGGGCCCTCAGGCCGGGCAGGCCTCCAGCTCCCAGGCGGCGTCATCCGTGCCGTTCCAGACGGCCTCGGCATCGCTGATGGCGCGGCGCAGGCCGAGGGGCCGCCAGCCGATGCAGCGGGCCTCCAGATCAATGCGCCGGCCGCAGTGGGTCCAGATCGGCAGGGGCTCGATGGTGGGACCGCAGGGCAGCAGCTCCGCATCGAAGGCGTCATCGAAGGGGCTGGCGATCGCCAGGATCTGATCGAGCAGGGTGGTGGTCATGGCTGGTGGATCGACGTGATGACACCAGCTTCCGGGCTGAATGGAAAACTTGTGCGCGTGTCATGCGAATGACGAGCGGGCAATCCGTCGTTCGTGCCTGCACGCCTGCCGGGCAGAGCGGATCGAGGAAGACTCCTTGGGCAGAGAGCCTGTCCTGTGATGTCAGCCACCACCCCAGTCGATTCCGGATCTTCGGCTGCTGAGTCAGCGTCTCAGCGGGTGCTGGCCGATCTGCAGCTGCTCGCCCGCCCGCGCCATGCCCGCTGGGATGCGCTGGGGCTGATGGCGGTGCGCAGCGTTGTGCTGGAGAGGCTGCAGGCCTTCGGTCCGGTGGAGCAGCACCGCTTCGGGGAGGGGGCGGATGCCGGTGTGAACCTGATCCTGCGGTTGCCCGGACGGCGCCATGAGCTGCCGCCGCTGCTGGTGGCAGCCCATTACGACGGGCCGCTGGGCTCCCCCGGTGCCGACGACAACGCCACCGGCGTGGCGGCCCTGCTGGAACTGGGCCGCCGCTGGGCGCTGACGCCACCGCGGCGGCCGGTGTGGCTGGTGGCCTTTGACCAGGAAGAGTGGGGCATGCTCGGCAGCCGTGCCCTGGCTCGGCAGCTGAGGGACAGCGCTCAGCCTCTGCACCTGATGCTGAGCCTGGAGATGCTGGGTTACACGGCGAAGCAGCAGAACTACCCCCTGAAGGCGATGCGGGCTGTGTACGGCAGCCGCGGTGACTTCATTGCACTGGTGGCCAACACCGGCGCGGCGGCCTTGCTGCCTGGCCTCAGCCGCGGCATGGGTGCCCACGTGACGACGAAGGTGCTGCCGGTGCCGTTCAAGGGACGGCTGCTGCCGGATGTGCGCCTGAGCGACCACAGCCCCTTCTGGGATGCGGGCTACAACGCCGTGATGGTGACCGACACCTCCTTCCTGCGCAACCCGAATTACCACCGCTCCAGCGACACGATCGACAGCCTGGATCTGCCCTTTCTGCTGGCGGTGATCGATGGGCTGGAGGCGGCGCTTTCGGGGTGCTGAGCCCTGTCTCCCGTCAACGCCTGGGATGGTCAGCCGGGGCCTGGGCCTGATTCAGTTGCCCCCCCGTAGAGATCCACCACCGCCTGGGCCTGCTGCAGCTGCAGCTCCCGCAACTCGATGGGCTGCTCGATGCGGATGCCGGCGCCCCAGCGGAACAGCCAGGTGCGCAGGTCCCAGTCGTGCTGCAGGGTCCATCGCGGCAGGCGGATCTCCACCGGGTAGGGGTGGCTGTCACCGGCGGGATTGGGATCCAAGCTGTCACGCGGCCCCGGCTCCCAGTCGGCCTCACCGCTGATGGGGCGGGAATAGGCGGTGTGCTCCGGCGGGAAGCGGCGCGGCTCCTCGCGGATCAGCCGGAACACCGCGGCGCTGCAGGAGAAACGCAGCAGGCTGTAGGGATCAGCGCCTTCCGGCCGGTGGCCTGGTTCGGATCGTCGTGTCTGCTGCAGCATCACCGCCAGCTGCTCCTCGATGGATTCCCCGAAATACAGCCCACCACAGACATGCAGCAGGCGCTGCAGGCGTTCCATCGCCTGGTTGTGCTCGGCCTCGTTGCTGCGGCGGGTGTTGCCGTCTTCGTTGAGCAGCACCAGGCGATCAAGGCGCAGGATGCGGATCAGCCCAAGACCGTCGCTGCGGCCGAAATGAAAGGTCTCGAAGGCCAGATACCAGCTGATGTTGTGGAACAGCAGCTGCAGCGGCCAGGCGCGGAAACGGCCGTCATCCCCCCGCTGTTTGCGGGCCTGATCAACCAGATCGGGCCGGTGACGCAGCCAGACACGGCGGCGGTCACGGATCGCCCGTTCCAGCCGCGGAGTGAGCTGGGGATCGGCCAGGGAGCCTTGCCTCTCTTCCGTGAAGGAGCGGTTGGCCAGGGTGCGCTTGGGATGGCGGTAGCCAGGCGCCACGCCGGCTGCATCCAGCAGGCCGGCGCGCCTGAGGCGATCTTCCAGGGTGAGCAGCAACGGTTTCTGCGACTGATCGCTGAGGCGATCGAGCGAAGCCTTGAGCAGCGCATGGACCTCCAGCAGCTGATCGGCTGAGAGCAGGGCACTGCCGATCGCATACCCCTGCCGCAGGCTGTGGGGCCTGCCCTTCACCCGGGGCAGAAAGCCGTAGGGCCGCAGGGCGTGCTCGAGGTCGTAGCGGAGCACTGCCTCATCGTCGGCGGCATAGGCGCCCTCGATCTCCCCCATGCGGCCGAGCAGATGGCGGTAGAGGGGGCCGTACTCGCTGCTGGACCGCCTGGCGCGCTTGCGGCGCGGTGGCACAGCGGACTCCTTGGCAGGGGTGGAATTCTGGCCAGGGGCGGAATTCTGGCCAGGGGCGGAATCGCTGGGATCGGGCGCGTCGAAGGGTTCCTTGAGGATGTGGCGCAAGAGAGTGAAGACCCGCCGGAAGGTGGCCGCATCAGCCAGGGCTGGACTGCCGCCATGCACGCTGCTGCCTGCCAGGTCTGCGGCCGGCGCCAGCAGGATCGGTGGATCGCCCTGCCAATCGAGGCGGAAGAAGCCGTTGGACTCCAGCCAGGCCAGGTCACCGCGGATGGCGGCCGCATCGCCATAGCCGTCGCTGTTGCCGCCATGGACCTCCTTCCAGCTGGCCAGGTAGGCGGCGGCCCGTTCGGCCAGATCCCCCTGGGGCGGGGGGTTGCAGATCTGCAGCAGTGCCGAGGCCGTGCCCGGGTCGTTCTCGTCGAGGCCGTTGAAGCTGGTGAGCAGGCGGATCAGGAACAGCAGCCGCTCCAGATCCAGCAGTCGCGAATAGCGATGGCACTGGGAGTCCTTGCTGCGTTGGCGGTTGAGGGAATTGCGGATGCGGCCATCGAGGGCCGCCAGGCGCCTGCTGAGATCCGCGGTATCCCCCTCGCCCGCTGCCGGGTTGAGGGCGACGATCACCGCAAAACCCTCCGAGCGATCGGGTTTGAATGTCTTGTGGTTGAGGCTGGCGTGGAACTCCTCGATCACCGCCTCGGGCACGGGACGGTCGCGCCGCAGGGCCCAGGCCTTGCACTGCTCCAGCGGCGTGGTGAGCCACCAGCCGATCCACTCCACCGGACGGGGCAGCTGCAGCCCCTGGGTGTAGAGCAGCCGCCAGGGCCGGCGGGCGTGGGTGGCATCGATGATCACCGGTGTGCCCGCCTCCACGGCGCCATGCAACCGCTGCAGCAGCAGGGCGCGGATCTCATCCCAGGGGCCTTGCACGGCCGCATCGCCGAACAGCTCGGCGCGGATCGCATCGGTGGAGAGCACCAGCCCCGGCTCGCCACCGGCACCTGACAGCAGCGGCGCCAACGCATGGGCCAGGGTGGTCTTGCCACTGCCGGGGGGACCGATCAGCAGGTGGCAGCGCAGGGGGCTGGTGCTCATCGCTCCATCGTGCATGGGTTGCATCACTGTTGCCATCCCCTCCTGCGAAGCACGATGAGCCGGTCGCGAAGCAGGCTTCTGGATCAACGGTGGAAACTGCCTGTCGTTCGCAGGATCCAGGCGCCGACGCGGACCAGGCCGCCGAACACTGGCAGGGCCACCGCATCGCCGCCGCATGCCCCGCCATCCCACTGCCGACACCTACCGGATTCCGGAGATGCTGCGGGATCTGGTGCTGGTGGACATGCTGGAGCTCACCGGCAGCACCCAGGCGGCAGCCGAGCTGCTGCAGGTGTCGCAGCCGACGGCAAGCCGGAGGTACCGACGGGTGGCCAACGACCTGGGCCTGCAGGCCGACCGCTGCCTTCCCCCTGGCCGCCGCTACGGCGATGCGCCCTGGCTACGCCTGCTGCGCCGAGGGGTGAACCACCACCGACTGAGCAGCGGGGTGCTGCGGCTCGGTGGTGCGGCTGAACTGGAGCCGCTGCTGCCGCTGCTTCCGCCCCGGGCGGTGGTGCAGTGGATCCGTCTGCCGATGCGCAGCCTGCCCCATCGGCAGCAACTGCTGGAGGAGGAACTGCTCGATGGCCTGGTGCTGCGCCAGGACGAGCTTGACTCCGCCCACTGTTCAGCCGCCCCGATGCAGTTGACGCTCACCTCCGCTGGACCGCTGTGGCTGCTGTGCCGGCCGGATCCCGTCGTTCTGGCTCTTGCCCGACAGCTGCTGGGCTGATCGCCGTTGTTGAGGCTGCCAGCAATCGTGCGCAGGATCATCGGGCTCGGCCAAGCTGTTGAAGTCGGGCCGCAGCCAGGCGGTGCGCCTACCCAAGGACTACCGCTTCAGTGGCAGAGAGGTGGCGGTGAAGCGTTTCGGCACTGGGGTGCTGCTGCTACCGATCGACGATCCCTGGCAACTGCTGGAGGCCGGGCTGGAGGCGTTTGAGCCGGGATGGGTGCTCAGCCGCGAGCAGCCGGACGAGCAGACCCGGGTAGCGATCCACCTACGGGCGAGTCTGGAACGCCGTGGCACTCCGGTCGGCTCGCTCGACACGATGATCGCCGCCCATGCTCTCAGCCAGCAAGCCACATTGATCACCAACAACCTGCGAGAGTTTGCCCAGGTGACTGATCTGCACGTGGAAAACTGGGTGCCCGCTACCTAGTGTGCCGTCCCGGAGATTTGTGAGCAAAGTCGCTGGAGCTTTTCAAGTATTGAGTCCGCCGTCGCGGTCCAGTTGAACGGCGCCTTGGTCTTGTTGTAGGCCGCCACGAACTGCTCGATCTTGGCGATCAGCTCCTTGACGCTGGAGAAGCTGCCGCGCCGGATCGCCCGCTGGGTGATGATCCCGAACCAGCGCTCCACCTGGTTCAGCCAGGAGGCGTAGGTGGGTGTGTAGTGAACGTGGAAGCGGGGCCGTTGTGCCAGCCAGGCCCTCACCTTGGCGTGCTTATGCGTGCAGTAGTTGTCCACGATCAGGTGGACATCAAGGTCCTCGGGGACGGACGTCTCGATCTGCCGCAGGAAGCCCAGGAACTCCTGATGCCGGTGCCGGGGCGTGCACTGGCTGATCACCTCACCGGTGGCCACGTCCAAGGCGGCGAACAGGGTGGTGGTGCCGTGGCGGATGTAGTCATGGGTGACGCCCTCGACGTAACCGAGGCCCATGGGCAGCAGCGGCTGCGTCCTGTCCAGAGCCTGGATCTGCGTCTTCTCGTCGACGCAGAGCACCATCGCCTTGTCAGGTGGATTCAGATAGAGGCCGACGATGTCTCTGACCTTCTCGACAAAGAAAGGATCCGTCGACAACTTGAACGTCTTCTGGCGGTGCGGCTGGACGGAGAAGG